>CADBNA010000107.1 GCA_902795835.1 uncultured Lachnospiraceae bacterium
CGATTCGATCTTCAAAGTACTGGAAGAGAATGACTACCAGGGCTACATGGTTGTCGAGGCCGAGCAGGATCCGGCAATTGCCAATCCGCTGAAATATGCGATTCAGGCACGGAAATTCATTGCTGAAAAGACCGGACTGTAAATCTGTCCGGCAAAACATCAGAATTACGGGACCGGCATTTTTTGCCGGTCCCCTTTTTTATGCAGCCTGTCAGAGAAGGCTGCGTATCTTTTTTAATAGGAGCGGAGATTTTCCGCGCAGACGATATTCATCTGGCTGTACCGGCGGTCACGGACGGACGCAGAGCCGGTTCTTGCAAGATTCAGAAGGGCTAGAAGAGCCTGCCGGCTCTGTGCGGCAATATCCTGTGTGATCACAAAATCCGTTTCGTCATTTGCCAGAAGACGGCGGGCGGATTCGGTCAGATCGTGACTGATAACGTGAATCTGTCCGGACAGGCCGGCGGCCCGGATCGCTTCTACGCAGCCGCCTACGCTGTGATTGGCCATATAGATGCCCCGGACGAGGGGGTGCGCGTCCAGCAGTTCGCTGATATGCTGCCGGGAAAGCGTGAAGTCATTGTATGTTTCTGTTACATAGATATCTTCCGGTCTGCAGCCGTGTTCCGTCATATAATCCATGAAGCCGTCCAGCCGCTGCTGGTGTCCATACACCCGCCGGTTGCCGATGGCGGCAATCAGCTTATCTCCGGGGCGGATTAGTTTTCGCATCAGATTTGCCGCGAGACGGCCGCCGGCGTATACGTCTTCGCCGATGAACATTGCGCGTCCGCTGTCCGGCAGATCGGAATTGTATGTAACGACAGCCGTTCCCTTCCCGCACAGGGATCGCACCGCTTCAACGATCGGGGTATCGTTTTCCGCGCAGACAGCCAGACCGTTGATCCCCATCCGGCTCATTTCATCTATATATCCTGTAAATTCATCCGGCATCTGTGTTTCACATTTGCGGACAAGCAGCTCTGCATCTGTACCGGAAAGGAGCTTTTCTGCTTCTGCAATGCCCTTGCAGAGCTCTTCCCGGAAATATCCGCCTTCCGAGGGAAGTATGATGCCCAGCCGGATCCTGTCGGGCAGATTTTTGCAGAGATCATTCACCATCCGGCGCTGGTTTTCCTTGGAAGGGATATACTTCAGATCCCGTATGGCGCGGAGCACCCGGGTCTGCTGATCCGGACTGACGTGAGGGCGGCTGTTCAGCACCCGGTCTACTGTGCCGCGGGAGACGCCTGCGTATTCGGCGATGGTTTTTATTGTCACTGTCTTCACTGTCTGTACGCTCCGTTATATGATGAAAGAAAAAACCCGGATATAGTACGCAATATCCGGGTTTTTATGTGTCAGAAACGATAAGGATCCAATCAGGACCGGGCTGCTGAGATTATATATTCTGTCAGCACGCAGCCATGATAGCCTTGACAGCAGCGGCTGTGTCTGTCAGCGGGAACAGCTCGTAGCCTACGAAGCCTTTAAAGCCGCAGGCCTCCAGATGACGGATCACTTTCTGGTAATTGATCTCGCCTGTGCCCGGCTCATGACGTCCCGGGGCATCCGCGATATGGACATGACCGATCCGGTCGCAATACAGAGAGATTGTATCACACAGGCAGCCCTCATTCAACTGCATGTGATAGGCATCAAACAGCACGTTCAGCCGCGGGCTGTTGATCAGCCGGCAGATTTCCGCGCCCATCTGCGTGGTCTTCAGGAAGTTGCCCACATGATCGGTTGTGATATTCAGCGCTTCCAGATTCAGGTTGACCTCATATTTGTCTGCCAGCTTCACGCACTCCAGGAGCATGTCATACATGGAGCAGAGCTTGACAGTATCGGAGAGGTTATCGTAATGATTCACGACCACGCCGCCGTCACCCAGGGCATTGGAATGGATGGTCACGCTGCGGGCGCCCACCTTTTTTGCCGCTTCCAGGGAATCCTGCAGGTTTTTCAGGTAATTGGCCTTGTGGGTCGGATCTACGAGAGAATAATCGTTGTCGCCGTTAAAACCGCTGATGACGATGCCGGCCTTTTCCGCGCAGGCTCTGGTCTGATCCAGGTCGCGGATTCGCCAGTCCCAGAATTCTACGGCAGCGAAGCCGTCATTTTTTGCCGCCTGGAAGCGCTCCTCCCAGGGAAGCTCTGTGTACAGGGTGTCGATACAGGCACATTTCTGAAGGGCCATAACTTTACCTCCGCATAATAATATAATCACGAAAAAACAACAAAAAGGCACATGTGTTTCTGACTGCTATATTACATCGTTCCAGGCTGAAAGTCAAGGGTTTCCGGTGGTATAGATGAGAAGAAAATGGCTGTGCCTTTTGGAGGAGTCAGGGAGAACTGGCCCTTTTGGCTTCCTTGAGAAAACTATTGTCAGGTGTTCGCTGAATGTTGTAAAATATCTTTCCGGGATCTCGGCCGATACAGTATTTATTGCAGCTGACCGGTGTCCGGCGGAACTGAATGACAAAACAGAGCGTCTGAACAGAATGACAGGAAAGGGGCACGGTTTGAGCGATAATCTGCATCAGGAATTTTATATCAACAGTGACGGGATACGGCTGCATGCAAAGCTTGATCTTCCGGCAGGAGAAAGGGCTGAATATCCTCTTGTCATTGTTGTACATGGTTTTAC
>CADBNA010000108.1 GCA_902795835.1 uncultured Lachnospiraceae bacterium
ATCTCATTCCTGCGGAAAAGGTTTGGCGGAGATCTGCAGCGATGAAACCGAATACCGAAGCTTTTTTACGAAGGAGAGTCATATATGGTTAAGAATCCTGATGTCTATTTGCTTTATGAATATTCGAAGAAGAATTCTTTTACAGTTCGTTATAAAGTTACGCTCTCCGATGCTGTGGATGAGGAGCTTCTGACACAGGCAGCCAGGGAAGCGATGACACGCTTTCCTTATTATTCCGTGAAAGTCGGGCTTGATGAAGGAGAAAACTATGTTTTACTCCCCAATGACAACCCCCTGCCCGTGCTGCCGGAGAAGGAGGGGCGGCTGATGCTCGGTTCAGAAGAACTGGGAGGCCATTTGTTTGCCCTGACCTGGAGGGAAGACACCGTTTGGTTCAACTGGGCTCATTGCTGCTGCGGCGCGTTCGGGGCATTGTTCTGGATTAAAACAACCCTGTATCAGTACCTGACCAAAAAATACGGTAAGATAGCGCCGCCGTCTGATCTGAAGGCGGTCGGAACGCCGGTGGATGATGCGGAATACGCGTATGCCGATCCGGACAGCCTTCCGACAGACGATCCTCTGAAACGCTATGAGGAAGGGGACAGTAAAGTTGGGATGGAACAGGATTATCTGTATTTCCTGAATCCCTTTGCAAAGAATGTATACTATTATCAGATTGAGCTTGAAAGCAAACCTTTTATGGATTATGCGAAGCGTATTGACGGGAGTCCAAATTCCGTTCTTGCCGCGATCATGCTGAAAACAACGGTACGCTATTTTGCCGAAAGAAAAGATCAGCATATCTCAGCAAAGATTGCGGATGACTACAGGAAGGATATCGGCTGTGACAAATCCTACCGTGATTTCGTCAGATTTCTGCATGTGAAGTATGAATGGGAGATGGAGAAAGAATCCATCGAAAAACTGAGTCAGAGAGCCCGCGGGGCAATTCTTTTGCAGATGCAGCCGGAAAATACATTTGAGTGGTACCGCACCCTTGTCGATGCTCAGAGGGGGATTGACAGTCAGCCTGACCTCAGGTCCAAAATCAAATATGCCCGGGATCACAGTATCTACAGAAGCGACAGCCGTGATACATACATGGTCAGTTATGTTGGGCGGACAGACTGGGGCGGTATGGCAAACTACATCCGGAGCGCTTTCACGGTTACGGACGGAAACCTGATGCTGGAGGTAAACGCGCTGCCTGACAAATTCTGTGTAACCTTCCAGATGCTTTCAAAGGACAGAAAGCCCCTGGACCGGTTTTGCGAGATCCTGCAGGAGGAAGGCCTGCCGTTTACCGTGTCAGACCGGCTGATCAGGTATATGCCGGATCTGGTGCTGCCGAAGCCGGAAAAGTGAAAAGATGTCAAACCTGTGCGTTTTGGGGGCATGGCTACGAAATGACCTTTCTTGAAAAAAAGTACATCATTTCCGCAATCCGGCGGCTGCTGACACGAAAACCCGCATTGATCCATTCGCGCATCATGCCGACAGTTCCGTTGGCGATGTACAGACGGATAAAATGAGCCGTTGTTTCATCAGCGTCCGCACTGACCGGGATATTTCCGGAACAAAGGAATTCAACCAGTCTGCTTGAAAAGCTGCCGTCTGTCGATCCGCTGAAAAGAATGCGGAATGCTTTTTCATTCTCTTTTACATAATCAAAGAACGCGGTGGAAGCCTCTATTATTTTGTCCTGGTTCATAGAAGACGTCATCGGCGGAGGCATCGGAATCCGATCCAGAATATCCTTCTCAGTATCTCTGAGCAGATCGGCAGGATCCGTATAATAATCATAAAAAGTCGAGCGATGTACGTCAGCTGTTTTACAGATGGCCGTAACGGAAATGTTGACCAGTTCTTTTTTTTCAAGAAGCTCCAGCAAGGCCTCTTTCATCAGGCGTTTTGTCATACGCACGCGCCGGTTTTCATGCTTATCTGTCATTTCAGCCTCCTGCAGGCAATAAGATTAAGAACCATTTTCGTTTTCCGGAGATCTGAACCCTGTTGAGTGTAGGTATTCCGACAAGGTGTTGTTCTGATGGACATATATTATCATGCGTCGGATCGAAAGTCAAAGCGCAGCAAAACGTGATCTCCTGTGCCCCAAAAAAA
>CADBNA010000109.1 GCA_902795835.1 uncultured Lachnospiraceae bacterium
CTGCCGTGATCCTGACCAGCCTTCCCTGCGCCTCATCGCCAAAGCGGGCCGCCGTTCCGTCAGGATTCGCGTGCGGGAAGCTGACGACAGAAAAGGCAGACATGCTGCGGGAGATAAAAAAGGCTGCACCCATCATCAGCACCTGCCGGAAAGTTGTCAGGGCCGAAGCGCCTCCCAGATACAGGACAAAATACACGGCGCCGTAAATCACGGCAAAAGCCCCGGCATTGGAGTCCTTCAGAATGGCCAGTCTTTTTTCCTTTTCACGCCAGGAGCTCATGGCATCGCAGGTGTCCAGATAGCCGTCCATGTGTATGCCGCCGGTTACCAGAATCGGGATAACCGTAAAAACAGACGCAGCAAACAGAGCGGAGAACCCCACTCTGAAGCAGACCTGTACCCACAGGTATTCAATTATGCCGATCACGAGACCTATCCATGGAAAAAAACACATGGAATATCTCATGTTTTCCCTGTTCCAGTCAGCCCGCGGCATCGGTATTTTCGAATACATCGAAAATGCCACAATCAGGCTGTTGATCACACTTTTCAATTCTGTTTCCTCTTCACCGCAACAGGAATCCCGTACACCACTTCGGTCACGCAGTCCGCACGCATGCCGATATAACGGTTCACCGCAGCAAGATACTGCAGGTATTCTTCTGTATACGAATCGTAGGTTATCCCATCCGAAAATACTTCGTTTGTCACAATGACCACATTGGCCGCTGCCTGCAGCAGATGGTCGACTCCCTCTGTCACAGCGCGAACCGTATCCGCTCCCGCGCCGCTGTCCATGTACTGCTCATTCGCAACCAGGTTTGACATGCACTCCAGCAGGATCTGGCTGCCGGCAGGAACCTCCAGGTCTGCCAGATGCGTGTAGCACTCTATCGTCTCAAACTGCTTCTGCGCCCGCATATGCCGGTGCCGGTCGATCCGGCGGAAATTCTCCTCGTCTTTGCCGGGAAACATTGTCGCTATATATATGCGCCGTCCCGGCCCAAAGGACAGGATCTGTTCCTCTGCGTACGCAGATTTTCCGCTTCCCGAACCCCCGGTCACTACATGCAGCATCGTCAGTCACTCCTTATATATCAAGTCAGCGGCACATATGCCTCTATATCGTTCTCCTCAAAAGTAGCCATGCAGTTGTATACCTCGCAGGCCATATCCAGCAGCGGGAACAGGACCACGGCACCCGTCCCTTCTCCGAGGCACATGTCACACGTCAGGAACGCTTCTTTTCCCAGTGCCTCCAGCAGCAGGTGTGCAGCCGGCTCTTTTGACACATGGGAAGGAATAATGTAGTCGCTCGCGTCCGGACACATCCGCACGGCCAGCAGGGCTGCCACATTGGAGATAAAGCCGTCCGTAACAACCGGGATATGCAGAGCGGCGCCTCCCAGGAACACCCCTGCCATGCCGGCAATATCCAGGCCGCCCACCTTGGCAAGCACATCCACCGGGTCGTCCGGATCCGGCTGATGTTTTGCTATCGCATTGCGGATCGTGCGGATTTTCCTCTGCAGGCCCTCCGAGCTCAGGCCGGCCCCGCGTCCCGTCATATCCTCCACGGGGCGGTCCAGCAGGACCGAGGCGATTGCACTGCTCGTAGTGGTATTGCCGATTCCCATCTCGCCGGTGGCCAGCAGGCGGTAACCTTCCCTGCTCTTCTCCTCCGCCAGCATGATGCCGGTCTCCAGAGCGCGCACGGCATCCTCCCGGCTCATGGCCGGCTCCTTTGCCATATTTTTCGTGCCATAGGAGATCTTGCAGTTGCGAATGCAGGTATCACGGTAGATGCCTATGTCAATCGGGAAAATATCCGCGCCGGCCTTTCTGCAGAGAATTGCCGCCGTCGCCTTCTCCGACAGGAAATTCTCCGCCACCTGCGCAGTAACCTCCTGACCGGTCTGCGTCACGCCTTCTGCCACAACGCCGTTGTCGGCGCACATCGTGATAAGCGCCTTTTTGCCTATATCAATCCTTGGCGTGCCCTGCACGGCAGCAATCTGCGTCACCACCGCCTCCAGCCTGCCAAGGCTTCGCAGCGGCTTCGCAATCGCATCCCAGTGCTTCCAGGCAGCCGCGCGCGCGCCCTCATCCGCCGGACGGATCACGTCAAGTGTTTCCTGTAGATTCATGGTTTTATGTCACCTCATGTGTTCTTTTTTCGTCTGCTTTTTGAAACGATGCTCCCTATAGAAGCATCCATCCAGAAGCATCGATCCCGCTTTTTTTAATTTCTCAAAGTGCAGCGCCAGTTCCGAGGATCCGTCTCACAATCCCTTCCATCCCGTCAATTTCCACCACGTCTTTATGACGGATCTCTGCAGAACGGATTTCTTCGATGGCTTCCGGGATAGCGACGCCGGACAGTTCATGCAGGGCGTCAAACTGCTGGTCATCGGTCAGGCTGTCAAAGCGTTCCGGGCTGATGGCATGGAGGACGTTTCTCCCGAATTTGTAGGGGCTCGCCGTTGAGGCGATGACCATCGGTGTGCGGTCACCTGTCTCCTCTCTGTATTTTTTGCAGCAGGCAGCCGCCACGGCAGTGTGCGGATCGATCACATACGAATCATTCTCCCATACACTGCGGATTGTCGCAAAGACTTCGTCTTCCGGGGCATATTTCCCGCAGAAATCCTTCAGCTCCGCCTGCATCCCGGGAGTAATGTCATAGCGTCCGCCTTCTGAGAGCGCTTTCATCAGGGCAGCGGTTTTTTCCGTATCCTGCCCGGCGATCTGGTACAGCAGGCGCTCCAGGTTGCTGGAGACGAGTATGTCCATGGAAGGTGAGCTGGTCAGGATAAACGGGCGGTTTTTTTCTTTTTTTCCGGAGCGGAAGAAATCAAACAGAACCTTGTTCTCATTGGACGCACAGATCAGCTTGTTTACCGGGAGGCCGATCTGCCTGGCATACCATGCCGCCAGTATGTTTCCGAAGTTGCCGGTGGGCACGGTAAAGTCGATCGGATCGCCTGCTTTCAGCACGCCCTTTTTTACCAGCGAGGCATACGCATATACATAGTATGCCGCCTGGGGTACCAGACGCCCGATATTGATCGAATTCGCAGAGCTGAAACGAATGCCTGCCCTGTGAAGCTCTTCTGCCAGCGCAGCGTCGCCGAATATTTTTTTCACGCCGGTCTGCGCGTCATCGAAGTTTCCGCGAATGGCCACGACATGGGTGTTGTCCCCCTTCTGGGTGACCATCTGCCGCTCCTGCACGGGGCTGACGCCGTCCTTCGGGTAAAAAACGATGATCTCCGTGCCGGGTACGTCCGCAAATCCGGCCAGAGCAGCCTTTCCGGTATCGCCGGAAGTCGCCGTCAGAATCACGATCTTCTCTGATATATTGTTTTTCCGGGCCGCGGTCGTCAGCAGATGCGGCAGGATAGACAGCGCCATATCCTTGAAGGCAATGGTCTTCCCATGAAACAGTTCCATGAACCATACATCTCCGGCCTGGTGCAGAGGAACAATTTCAGGCACATCGAATTTGCTGTCATAAGCATTGGCAATGCAGCTCTTCAGTTCCTCCTCCGTATAATCCGTGAGAAAAAGGTGCATCACCTCCCAGGCGATCTGACGGTAGTCCATCTCTGCCAGAGCGTCCAGACTGACCTCCAGTTTCGGAAACGAATCCGGCACATACAGGCCGCCGTCGCCGGCCAGACCGTTCAGTACTGCCTGCGACGCTGAGATTCCCTGCTCGCCTCCCCGGGTGCTTCTGTATAAAATCTGCATATAGTCTTCTCCTGTACTCTTCTGTATTCTTATAGAGTCAGGGCTTATGGCGTTGTAACCATTTTTATATTCCTGACGCAAGGGCAGAAACAGCCCAAATTATTATAGCACAGGCCTGATATTCTGTGAACGCTTTTCTTCCGGCCGCATGAACATTGCAAATAAAAATGAGATAAATTTAACATCTATCTCATTTGCTCCATCCAACTATATCGTATTGACGATATATCTCATATTATGTTATACTGAATCTGCCCATTCGGGCAGGGAGCACTGCAGCAGCGCAGGCGGTTGGCCATCATTCTCATATGGAGGTGGGGCTTATGCCAATTACGTTAACATTTCATGTGTTTGTATTAACAATCA
>CADBNA010000110.1 GCA_902795835.1 uncultured Lachnospiraceae bacterium
ACTCTACAGTATCTACCTGCCATGAAGAAGCAATTGTTGCAGGTACTCTCATAGCTATTGTCGCAACCGCTTCCGGTGCAGCCGTAAACTGGCTGACTGGCACAAGTCCATTGTCCGTACGTATCCAGGACGATGCCATGCATGGCGTTGCAGGCATGCCTGCAGCTGAAGTCGAACCGATCATCCACAATCTCCTCGACCTGCTGGCAAAGATTCAGGCAGAACACGAAGGACAAACCTGTCCGTTTCCGAATCAGCTTTTCTTCTCTGTCTATGATCTTAAGACACTGGAGCCAAAAGCAGATTACAAATCAGCCGCCGAACGTGCTGTATCCATGATGCGCGAGGCAGGTGTGCCGTTTTCAGATGAGCTGACACTTAACTGAGAACTCTGGGGGACGGTTCCTTAGCGCTCAAATGAACTCTTAGGAACCGTCCCTAACAGTTAAAGTGAGCCCTGGGGAACCGTCCCTAATAGTTCTAATAGACAAATGCCCTGTCGTGTCCGCTGTGAAGAGCATCATAAATCTGGCCCGGATGATCGCTGTCGCCTATGAGTATAACCTTTCCGGGGAATGCTTCTTTGAATGCCTCCAGTTCCGGTCGGTTCGCCCTGACACCCATGGCCAGAATTATGGTGTCAGCCGGAATGGCAGTCTTTTCACCTGTCTTTACGTCTTCGGCCACTACTTCTCTTTCGCCAACACTCTCCAGCCTCTTTCCCTTTGCGATTGTGCCGCCGTTTTTCATTATTTCCTGCGCAAGATGCATTACTACACTGGGATACAGATTGCCGCCGACCTTATCCAGCATTTCAAGGACGGTTACCTGGTAATCCGGTGCGAGATATTCAGCCGTTTCCAGTCCGGTGACACCGCCTCCCACGATTACAACATTTTTTCCGGTTACCTTTGCTTTTCCGGAAAGTACATCCTCAGCGGTAACTGCTTTTTCAATTCCTGATATCGGGGGAAGTACCGGTTTGCCGCCGGCAGCCATAAACACGACTTCTGCGCCGATCTCTTTCACGATCTCCGGTGTGGCACTGACACCGAGACGTACCTGCACACCCGCTTCTTTCAGCTGGGCCTCCATATTTGTCAGTGCGCTTGTTTGTGTGCGGAGAGAGGAACTGGCTGACCAGGTAGCCGTGAGCCCCGTGAATCTCAACGCCATCCATTCCGGATTTCTGAGCAATGACGGCACCTGTGACGAATTTTTTCACCATAGCCTCGACTTCTTCCGTAGTCAGCGCACGGGGCTTTTCACCAATCACGCCGCAGGTAACATCTGATGCGGAAACCGGCTGTTTCCCGCCGATCAGTCTGCTTGGTGTCTGGTTGCCCGGATGATGCAGCTGCACAAATATCTTTGTATCATACGCATGTACCGCTTCAGCCAGGCGTGAAAGCTGCGCGATTTTTCCCGGCATAAACAGTTTTTCATATGACATATGCGTTTTCTCCTTTCTGCCACAACAGCCCTGACGGACAGCATTCCATATACGTTTGTATTATAGCATGTAAACCGTCCCTTTTGACTTTTTTCCGGAAAAGCGCAGCAGAACTTGAAGAATGATGAAAAAGCAGATACACTCAGGTTAGAATTGTCTTTTTTTATTAACCTGGCAGCGTAAACCCGCCGTAAAAAAGTACAAAGGAGGATTTCTGAGTCATGGAAAGACCACACAGCAGAAAAGCAAAGGTAGCAGAAGGCACGGCAGAAGTTAAGAAGGGAGAAAAACTGGAAAACTCCCAGATGGCCGGAAGTGACGATGCTCCCCTGGCCGGAAATAAGAAGGATGAGGAAGAAAATGGCGAATGAAAACAGGGGGTATAAAGGAGCGGTTATGAGCAGAATAAGAAAAATGGCAGTACTTGCTGCGGCTGCAATGATGTTCTGTGCCATGCTCTGTCAGAGCGTAGAGGCAAAAGGCGTCGATACCAATTACACGCAGGTAAATGGAGAGGTCGCCAGAGGAGCCCGCAGCAAATATACATCCCTTCGCGGCAAGGGCAGGGATACCGTGACCCTGATGATTTATATGATCGGAACGGATCTGGAGAGCCGGAGCGGGATGGGAACGAGCGACCTGAATGAGATGCTCTATGCCGGACTGGACAATTCAAAGGTCAATGTGCTGGTCCAGACGGGCGGCTGCAAACGCTGGCGCAATTCCGTAATCAGCGCAGGAAAGCAGCAGCGCTGGGCTGTCAGCGGGGAAGGCATCGCCCTTCTGGAAGAGAAAAAAGAATCGGTCAGCATGACGGATGAGGATGTGCTGTCTGATTTTATCCGTTTCTGTGCGAAGCAGGCTCCTGCCGACCGCTACATGCTGATCTTCTGGGATCATGGCGGAGGATCGGTGAGCGGTTATGGTTACGATGAGACAAGACCAAACGATACCATGAACCTCGGAGAGATCTCAAAAGGACTTGCCGCAGGAGGCGTACAGTTTGATTTTATCGGGTTTGACGCCTGCCTGATGGGAACCCTGGAGACAGCCATTGCGATGGAGCCTTACGCGGATTATCTGATTGCGAGCGAAGAGGCTGAGCCCGGTACCGGATGGTACTATACCAACTGGCTGAAGCTCCTGAACCAGAATTCTTCAACGAATACGCTGAATCTGGGCCGTCAGATCTGCGACGATTTCACAACAAAAAATGCCATGTACGCTTCGGGCATGGGAACAACCCTTTCGGTCGTCGACCTGGCAGAACTTGGCGGCACCATCGCCGGGCAGCTGGGTGTCTTTGGGTCTGACCTTACGGCAAAGCTGCAGAGCAACAGCTATCAGGAAGTCGCATATGCCAGAAACGGAAGCCGTGAATTCTCACCCGCGAACCGGCTTGACCAGGTCGATCTGGTTGATTTCTGTCAGAATCTGAATACAAAGGAAAGCAATCGTCTTGCGGAGGCAGTCCAGTCCTGCGTCAAATATAATCGTGTAAATGGGATGACCAATGCCTACGGCCTGAGCATCTACTTCCCAAATTCAAGCCTGAAATCAGTAAACTCTATGATTCAGATCTGCGAAGACATCGGCGTGGATTCCGAATGGACAGAAGGTATCCGGGCATATGCCACTCTTGAACAGTCCGGACAGGTCATGGCAAACAACGGATACTCTTACGGAAGTGGTTCCGGAAGCCTTCTGGATGTTCTTCTGGGCTCAGGCAGCTCCGGTTCCGGTTCATACAGCTATTCCAGCAGCTCGGACACTTCCGGCGGCAGTTTTCTGGGATCGCTGTTCGGAGAGGCAGCTTCCGGCTCTTACAGCCAGACTACTGACACGGGAAGCCTTCTGAATACATTGCTTGGAAATGCCGGGACATCTGCGCAGACACAGAATGCAGGTTCGGATCTGCTGGATCTTCTTATGGGCGG
The DNA here is from genome assembly GCA_902795835.1 of uncultured Lachnospiraceae bacterium. The sequence continues at coordinate 3,391 of CADBNA010000110.1, forward strand.
CAGCCAGAGCACTGCCCCGTCCTATACTTCCTATAACTCCTATGGTTCTATGAGCGAACAG
>CADBNA010000111.1 GCA_902795835.1 uncultured Lachnospiraceae bacterium
CTCCGCGAGGCACGCGGCGTAAACAGCTCTCATTTCCATGGATTAGTCCTCCCCTCTGATTTCACGGATGGCAGCCTCGGCCTGCTCCTCGCTGACCGGGCAGTTGTGGTTGCCGGCGCCGAGATCGACGATCCACTGCACGCCGCAGCCCTTCAGGGTGTTCAGGATGATCATAGTGGGTTTGCCGGAGCCGATCCCGAGCTTGGCATGGCTGACAGCCTCTTCCACCTGCTCGATATCGTTGCCGTCTTCCACGTCGATGACGTTCCAGCCAAAGGCTGCCCACTTCTCCGCCAGCGGCGCAAGGCCGTTGACCTGCTCGCAGGTTCCGTCAATCTGCAGCTTGTTGTAGTCGGTAAAGGCAATCAGGTTATCCAGCTTCTTTGCCGCGGCAAACATGGCCGCTTCCCAGATCTGGCCTTCCTGGCTCTCGCCGTCGCCGATCATCGCGTAGATGGTGGCGCCGTCCTTTCTGAGCTTTGAGCCCAGCGCCACACCGACCGCGCAGCTGAAGCCCTGACCGAGGGAGCCGGTGGTCATGTCAATCCCGGTGGTGCGGTTCATGTCGCAGTGAGACGGAAGATTTGTCCCGCCCTGATTGAGCGTGAGCAGTTCCTTCTTGTCAAAATACCCGCGGTTTGCCAGCGTCGCATAGACGGCGGGGCCGGCATGTCCCTTGGAGCAGATGAAACGGTCGCGGCCTTCCATCTTCGGGTTCTTCGGGTCAATGTTCATTTCCTTAAAATAAAGCACGGCCAATGCTTCTACCACAGAGAGGCAGCCGCCGATGTGGCCGACGCCCAGATGCCCGATGCAGGTCATGATATCACAGCGGATATCCTTACACACTTCCTTGAGATCGTAGTTCAACTTGCTTTCCTCCTTAGAATTCAGTCCCGACAGCGCCGGATGATCTGATTTAATTAAAGCTTCTAAGCAATTCGGAGTGTATTCCTTTTTCCCCTGTTTGTCAAGAGGAAAATATCTTTTTTCGCGAAAAATAAAGCTTGACATATCCGGTGTGAATGCTTATTATAATTTACAGCGTTAAATAATCTTTCGGAGGTAACATTATGAGCTTCTGCCCCGTGTATATTCCGGTGGGTGTCCCCACCTATCATCTGGAAACCGCCCAGGATCAGTTTGAGCGCTCCTGCCGCATGCTGAAGAATGTGGACGCTTCTTTTGTCTGTCCTGACGAGATGCTGCTGACCCTGGACAAGCTGAGAAGCTTCATCGCTGATCTGCAGCCCGATCTGATTGTATTTCAGAATCTGACCTTTGCCAACGCCGCCTATATGTCTGAGGTTCTCCGCCGCTTCGACTGCCCGGTCCTGCTCTGGACGCTGCGCGAGCCGGTGATCGACGGAGGCCGTCTCCGTCTCAACTCCCTGACCGGAGCCTATTCCGCGGCCAACGCCCTCTCCGCATTCAACGGCCGTGCCTTCAACTGGTGCTTCGGCGCTCCGGAAGAGGATTCCGTCGTTTCCGCTGTGAAGGCGAGCTTTGAAGCCGCAAAGGTGAAGAAGGCAATGCGCTCTCTCACTATGTCTGCCATCGGCCACACTCCGCAGGGCTTCGGTTTCGGCCGTGCCCTTGACAGCGAGCTGATGAACACCTTCGGCGTAGAGCTGGAATCCATTGAGGCAAGAGAGCTCATCGACATGGCAAAGGGCTATTCGGACGAAGAATGTGCCGAATACCTTCGGGATACCGAGAACGTCACCTGCGGTCTGGAGAAAACGCCCGAAAACAACCGTCTTGACCATGCCCGCCTCCTGAAGGCCTACAGGGACTACGTCCGGACCCATCATATCGGCGCTCTTGCTTCCCGCTGCTGGCCGGACTTCTTCACCTCCTTCGGCACGCCGGTCTGCACCGTCCTCAGCATGCTGAACGACGAGGGAGTCGCAGCTGCGTGTGAAGCCGACATCTACGGTGCGCTCTCCATGTGGATCGGCATGCAGCTGAGTCACGAGCCGGTCTTCTTCGGCGATCCGGTCGCCATGGATGAGAAGGAGAGCAGTATCACCTACTGGCACTGCGGTGCCGCTGCCTGCAGTCTTGCGCGGAAGGATACCGGCGCCGTGGTCGGCGTGCACCCGAACCGCAAAATCGGTCCCGCCATGGACTTCGGCTGTGAAGCCTTCCCCGAAGCTACGGTTTTCCGGATCGGCCGCAAGCCGGACGGCAGTTTCCGCTTCTTTATCGCCGAAGGCTCTGTCCTGGACAAGCCGAAGCAGTTTATCGGTACCTCCATCGTCGTACAGACCTCCCGCAACAGCAGAGAGATCGTGGAGGACAGTATCCGTTCCGGCTTTGAGCCCCACTTTGTTGTTGTAAAGGGACACCATGCCGAAACCCTGAAGGTTCTGGCCGACATGTTCGGCTTTGAAGTGTGCAGGTATTAATCGGAGTCACGGAGTCAATATGATTTTTCAGCATACAGGTACGGACTGGTCACTGGAGCA
>CADBNA010000112.1 GCA_902795835.1 uncultured Lachnospiraceae bacterium
CGGAAAGCGGTTATCTCAGGTGCGAGAATCCCATAGCCCTTCTGCACGGGAGGAGAAGGCTGAAAGACTGGGGCGTCAGAGACGGCAGCATCCTTTACCTGCAGTAGCGGATCCGGAGCTTTTGTATGAACCGTGAGACGGCAGGTTCCGTCAGCAGTGAGCCTTTGACGGAAATGGAAGAGAACCATTACAGCATCCTTCTGTATAATGATCATTTTTTCAGGGAGATCGAGATTCCTCCCGATACAGACTGCCTCCGGATCGGGACAGAAGAGGGCAATGCCGTACGGCTCCGGAGGGAACTGTTTTTTGAGCCTTTCCGGCTGGAGCTGATACGGGAAGGACCGGGATATGCACTGAAGTGTTTCGGAAACGTATATTTTAGCAAGGCCGGTGACGTCAGCAAGCTGTATTATCTGAAACTGACGCACGGAACGGAAGCCTGTCTGCGGTACCAGCAATCGAACAATGAGGCGCTGCAGCTTGCTTACAGTATAAACTTTGATTACAGGGTGAGGCATTACGGATTTGAGATCCGCATTCCTCCCGGGAGCTCCTTTACAATCGGAGCTTCAGAATCGGACAGCATTCAGCTGTTCAGCACACACATCCGCCATGACAGGCTGGAAATACTTGCAGAAGACGGACTGCTGCATATTCTTGTCTGTCATACCGACTTTGGACTGCTTCACAACGGCGTTCGCCGCAAAGATTCGCGTATCACAGCCAGGGCAGGAGATTTTTTCGCACTGGCGGAATACAGCTTTTATTATGACGGTTATTCTCTGCGCACGGACCGCAATCGCGGAATCCGCGTGAGGGGGCTTACCTTTTTCGACCATGTAGACCATCATTTCCTGCGGTATCCGTGTTTCCAGAGGAACACACGGGTAAAAACCGTGCCGGAAACGACCCCTGTCGAGATTCTGGACCCGCCGGAAAGACCTGAAAAACCGAAAGACCAGTTTCTGATGTCTGTCATGCCGGCAGTTCTGATGCTGACCATGATGTTTGCCGTCCGAAGTCTTCTCGGCATTACGGGCGGAGCTTTTATCCTGTTCAGCGCATGTTCTGCCGCCGCCGGCCTGATATCCGGCATGGTGTCCTTTTTCCGCAGCAGAAAGGAATTCCGGAAAGCCCTGCTGGACAGGGAACGCATATACCGGCGCTACATAGAAGATAAAAGGAAGTTTCTGGCAGCGGAGAGAGAGAAGGAAAAGGCTGTCCTTGAATACAGATACGGAAATATCCGGGCACTGCTGAACAAGGCAAAAACATTTTCCGGAGATCTGTTTGACCGGATCCGGAATGACGATGATTTTCTGTCGGTACGGCTGGGGTCCGGCACCATAGTTTCGGCGAGGCCTGTCCGGATCCGGGAGCAGGAACGGATGGTCGTTGACGATGAACTTCTGCTCCTGCCCCGGAAAGTACGGCGGGAATATCGCTTTCTGGAAAATGCGCCGGTCGTACTGCGCCTGAAGGAGGCCGGAGCAGTCGGCCTCGTCGGTCAGGCATCTGCCGCAGAAGGCATGATCCGGAGCATGGTGCTGGATCTGGCAATACGGCAGCATTTCGAAGACCTGAAAATGTTTTTTGTTCTCGGCGGGGAACAGAAAGAGCGGTACAGATGGCTGCGGTTTCTGCCGCATCTGCAGTCAGAGGGTCAGACGGCCCGGAATATTGCATGCGGAGGCCGGCGTGTAACGGTTCTGTTTGAAGAGCTGTACAGAGAACTCTCCCGGAGAGAAGACAGCAGAAGCGGGGAGCAGTATCCCCATATGATTCTTTTCGTTCTGGACAGAAGTGAGTTTCTCAGGCATCCGGTTTCCAGGTTTACTGCCGGAAGCGCCCTTCTGCAGGCCACATTTATCTTTCTGGCGCCGGAAAGGGATCTTCTCCCTTTGGGCTGTACACGGATCCTGCATGTCGGACCGGACAGCGGGACGCTGGTGAACACGGCAGATGACCGCAAGACGCAGGCATTTACCTATGCTCCGGTGTCTGAAACCGATGCGGAGGAAGCTGCCCTGCGTCTGTCCCCGGTATATTCAGAAGAAATCCGCCTGGAAGACGGGCTGGCAAAGAGCATCAGCCTTTTTTCCGTTCTCGGGATCCGCAGAATCGGGGATCTCGATCTGGAGAGACGCTGGGCCGCATCAGATGTATGCCGGTCAATGGAAGCCCCTCTGGGCATGAAGGGCAAGAAGACGGTCAGCCTGGACATACATGAAAGGGCGCATGGTCCCCACGGACTTGTGGCGGGGACAACCGGTTCCGGAAAATCCGAGATCCTCCGGACATATGTTCTTTCGATGGCTGCGCGTTATCATCCATATGATGTCGGATTCCTGATCATTGATTTCAAAGGCGGCGGCATGGCACACCAGTTAGAGAAGCTGCCGCACCTGATGGGGACCATTACCAATATAGACGGAAAGCAGATCGGCAGGTCGCTCCGTTCCATGCGCGCGGAGCTCATGAAAAGGCAGACTCTTTTTGCGGAAGCGGGAGTAAACCACATAGATGATTATATCCGGAAATACAAGACACAGAAGGTTCCGGTACCGCTGCCGCACCTGATTGTCATTGTAGATGAATTCGCGGAACTGAAATCCGCGCACCCTGATTTCATGAAAGAGCTGATCAGTGCTGCCCGCATAGGCCGAAGCCTTGGCGTGCATCTGATCCTGGCCACGCAGAAGCCGTCCGGGCAGGTCAGTGAACAGATCTGGTCCAATTCCCGGTTCAGAATCTGTCTCAGGGTGCAGAGCGCGGAAGATTCCCGGGAAATGCTGAAATCACCGCTTGCGTCGGAAATCACAGAACCGGGCAGGGCGTATCTGCAGGTCGGAAACAACGAGATCCTTGAGCTGTTTCAGTCTGCTTACAGCGGAGAAGCAGAACAGGAGCTGCAGAATGTCTTCAGCCAGGACAGCTATGTCCTGCAGAAGGTATCCTTTGAAGGATGGCGGGAAGTGATCTGTGAAAATAAACCGGAAAAGACTGCCGGCGTCTCCCGCACGCAGCTCGAAGCCGTCACAGCCTGTATTTCCCGGTATTGCAGGGACAGCCGTATCGGGAGACTCGACCCTGTATGCCCGCCCCCTCTGGAAGAAAAGGTGCTTTTTCCTGAAGAACCGGAAAAAAGATCCGGCAGCGGTACAGCAGTGGAGATCGCCCTGGCGGATGATCCCGAACATCAGCAAAAGTTCAGGGTGACCATTGACCCGGGCAGGGAGAATGTTCTTGTCATCGGCTCACCCCGGAGCGGCAAAACGAACTTCCTGCAGACGGTCATACGGGGTCTTTGCGCGTCGTATTCGCCGGCAGAAGTCAATATCTATATTCTGGATTTCGGATCCATGGCGCTGACCGGTTTTGCGGGCCTGCCCCATGTGGGAGGCGTGGCGGCCGGACTGGAGGAAGAAAAGATCCGGAACCTGTTTCGCCTGCTGCGGGAAGAGATCCGCAGCCGAAAACAGAAAATGTCCGCCGCCGGCGTAAGCTCCCTGGCTGCCTGGCGGGAAGCCGGCCGCCGGGGTCTGCCGCAGATTGTGCTGATGATTGACAACTACGCGGCTCTCAGGGAGATGTATCTGACAGAGGAGGATGTTCTGCTTCCTGTCTGCCGTGACGGTCTTCCCCTGGGAATCAGTGTCATCCTGTGCAGCCAGCAGGCGTCCGGACTCAGCTACCGGTATCTGGCCTGTTTTGCAGGGAGGATAGCCCTGTTCTGCAATGAGGCGGCCGAGTACACCTCGCTGCTCAGCCGGTGCCGCACGTATCCGGACCCTTTTCCGGGGCGCGGGATCATGGAAATTGACAGGGAAGTGTATGAAATACAGATCTTCCTGAGCTTTCCCGGAGAAGAGGAAGGCCGGCAGACCGACTGCATCCGTGAGTATATCGCTTTGATCCGTGAAAAATATCCGGATGTTTCCGCAGAAGAGATACCCTGGATTCCGGATATTGTAACAGAGGGATATCTGGATGAAAAATACGGCGCCGGGAAGCCGGAAGAGGGCCGGCTGGCGCTGGGGCTGTCTCATGAGGACGTCAGCCTGAGAACCCTGGACCTGACAGATATGGGTGTGATTGCCATGGCCGGCTGCGAAGGAGATAAAAAAACGGCAGCCCTTGGCAGCATCCTTAACTGGCTCTGCAGGCATGAGGAGACCTTTCCTGCAGAGGTGTATCTGGCGGACGACAGGGGAAGAAGCCTGTCCGTCTTCCGTGAGTTGGGGATTGTACGGGAATACACGACAGAAGCGGATGCAGCTGCCGGATTCATAGAAAAAGCATGGCACGCCGCGTCAGAGCGCTGGGAGCAGACGGCGGAGGGAAGGACAGATAACCTGTGCGCAGTTCCGCTGATTCTGACTGTCATCCAGAATCAGGAGGTGACTGAAAGGATCTCCCGGAACAGCGGGCTTCTGAAGAAATACAGGGAACTGACGGGGCAATTCAGAAAAATGAAGACAGGAATCCTGTTCTGCGGAATTGAAAATACCGCTTACGCATCTCAGTCGCCGGAGGTCCTGCGAATAATCAGGGAGTCCGGAACGATCTGGTTTTTTGATGATCTGAAGAACCTGAGACTGTTGGAAGTGCCTGTCAGGCTTCAGCGCAGATACGGCAAAGACATGCTTCCGGGAGACTTCTGGCAGGTGAAGGGCAGGGATTTCGAGAAAGTGCGGATGGTTTACAGAACAGAAAAGAATCAAAAGGGGAGGACCCGGTAATGGGAATCAAAGAAGTATGCGGAGGAACCAATCTCAGCTTTGTGCTGGAAGGCGTCCGGGTTCTGCAGACGGAATACAAGATTATGCAGAACCAGGAGACTGCCTCCCTTCTTCCGTGCATGCAGTACAGGCGAAACGGCGAGGATGCCCTGTGCTATATTACACGCGGGCTGAAAAAGTATGCGGATGTTGTCCGTAACGCGCCTGAAAATGTGTCCGGACCGGTTACGGCGGATCTCTTTCTGAATATTGCCAGACTGCAGGAAAACGGCTTTCTGTCATGCCGGAAGGTGGATATCGATCTTCGCAGAATCTATGTGGATGAAAAAACAAACAGGACAAGGCTGCTGTATTTTCCCGCTGACATGCATCTCTTCCGGAGCGATTCCGCATTTGAAAAAGCGCTGCGGGACTGCCTTATCCGGATCCTGCCGGAACCGGATGCGGACGAAAGACAGTCTGCGCCTGTCGCGGATTTTTCCCGGGACCTGCAGAACCGGACGCTGTCTGCCGCCGATATCGGGGAAAGGCTGCTGCGACGGATGGGAGAAAACGAAGGAAAAGGAAAAAAGACGGACAGCTCTGAGACAGGCCCGGAAGCGATACTGACAGCGGCCAATACACCCGGACCTCTGGTTTTTCATGTCTGCAGGGACATCTATACCATAGGACGGCGGGGACAGACGGCAGACGGCATCATACCGGGTGACAGGAGAGTCGGCAGAGTGCACTGCCGCATTTACCGTTCATCCGGGAGATTCTACCTGCAGGATCTCGGAAGTGTAAACGGGACGTATGTCAACAGGAAAAGACTGATTCCTGACAGGCGGTATGAACTGACGGACGGCAGCAGTATCTGCATCGCGGGAACGGAATTCGCGGTCAGGATTAAAAAGCCGGGACAGACCAGATGAAAAAGGACAAAATCATCATTGCAGACGAAGACCCGGCTTACCTGGCATCCCTGCTGGATAAGTTTTCAGAGGATCTGTTTAACCGTATTGAACTGGTGGTAATTTCAGATGCCGCTTTTTTTGCCGGATATTTTTCTGAGCCGCGGGAAGCGGAAATACTCATTGTTTCCGAAAACCTGTATAATCCGGAACTCTGCAGGCACAGTCTTCAGAAAATCTTTCTTCTGACGGAGGAGGCACGGGGGGACAGCCGGCCGGATGACAATCCGGTCCGTATCTGCCGATATACGGGCATCCGGGAACTGTACGGAGAAATCATAGGCAGGAGCGCAGGCATACTGCGGACGGACCGCGCACATACGGCGGCTTCACAGATCCTGGCAGTTACATCTGCCGCAGGGGGGACGGGAAAGACCACCGTGGCCATGGGACTTGGCATGTCCTTTGTAAAAACCGGCAGAAGGGTTCTGTACCTGAATTGCGAAAAACTGCAGACGTTTCAGTATCTTCTGAACGGCTGCAGCCCTGTCGGAGAGGACGAAGTCTATGCATGCCTGTCGAATCCGGGACAGGAGATGTATCCGGCAGTCTCCCGGTGCTTCCGCACGGAAGGATTCCGCTACATGCCTCCCCTCCGGGCGCCGCTGATGACTCTGGGAATCAGCAGGGAGGCATATCTGAAGCTGGCCCGGGAAGCAAGACAGTCTCAGGAATATGACTATGTCATAGTGGACACGGACAGCGTTTTCGATGAAGACAAGGTCCGGCTTCTGGATCTGGCGGACAAGGCTGTTATTGTAACCGAGCAGACCTCCTATCATGCCAGTGCCTGCAATTCTCTATTCTGCAGCCTTGCAGAGACCAACCCGGAAAAATACTTTGTCCTGTGCAATAAATATGATGAAAACGCGGAAAACGCACTGGCAGGCCCGAAGCCGGGCATGCGGTTTACAGTGGAGGAATATATACGGAAAGCGGATTCTTATGAGAGCTTCAGAAAGACAGGATTCACAGGAGATGAGGCCATGAGACGCGCAGTCTGGCTGCTTGGATGAGAAAAGCAGTTTCGTGTGTCCCCGGTATTGCAGCCGGAAAGACAGGAGAGAGAGCAATGAAACCAAGAGCAATAAAGTCCCTTTTTGCCGCGGCGGCGGCCGTTCTGATTTTTGCGGCCTTTCCTGCAGCCGTATCGGGGTATGACAGTCATGACCTGAACAACTATGTGGATGGAAACCGGCTGGTCGTATACATGCCGCGGGCGGCGTACACGGATGATACGGTCCGCGTACAGGTCGGAAGCAGTGCCGTGCTGGAGGGGGAACTTCTGAATGCCGGAGAGACCGGGAGCATAGAAACGCTGATTCTGTTTGACAACTCCCTGTCCATTTCGGCCGGAAACCGGGACAGGATGAAGGATGTAGTGCGCGCAGCCGTTGCAGACCCGGCGAACGGGGAGCGGTTTGCCTTTGCGACATTTGACACGGAGGTTCATCTGCTGGCCGGTATGTCCCCGGATACCGGAGAACTGCTGCGTGTTCTTGACGAGGTGGAATTCCGGAATCAGTATACCTGGCTGAATGACTGTATATACAGCTGTGCCGGCAATCCGGAACTGTTTACACCCGGGAGTTTTGCCCGGATACTGGTCTGCTCTGACGGATCAAATGACAATCCGTCAGGATATACAGCCGATGATGTCACGCGCAGGCTGAAGCAGTGCTCCTGCGAGCTTCTGGCAGTGGGTTCTCTGTATGGAGAAGATCCGGGCGCGGTCAGCCGGATGTTTTCAATGGCGAGAGCCGGACAGGCTCCGGTATGGCTGCTGGATGATTATGAAGAGGACCTGACAGAAGTGACAGAAGGAATCCGCCGGGAAAAACCGGAAAAGGCCGCAGTGGTTTCCCTGGAGGAGTATCTGCTGGACGGATCCGAAAAGAGAGTGCAGATACAGGCACAGACAGATGAAGGGACGCTTTTCGGAGAGGCTGCCGTCGCCATGCCGTTCTCTGTGAACGTACAGGCGGGAGAAGAGAAGGAACCGGAAGAAGAGCCGGCAGAAGAGCCGGAAAACACACCGGAAGCCGCTTCCGGCAGTGAGGCCGCGGAAGGCGCCGGGACAGCTCCGGATGGCGGCCTGACGGCAGAATCTGGTTCAGCGGCAGAAGTCCTGCCGGAAACCGGCATTCCCGTACCGGCGGAAGACCCGGCAGAGGCCGGCACGCCCCTGCCGGCGGTGTTTTCGGAGTACGCATACTTCCGGATCCTTCTTACAGCGGCCGGATTCCTGGCTCTGGCGGCAGCCGCGGTTCTGCTTTTCTTCTATCTGAGGAGAAAAAAAGCGGGACAGCCGGAAGACGGCCCGGTCACAATGGCCGGAGATGACCGGGTGCTGTTCCCGGATGAACCGGATGAGGAGCCGACGGTTCTGCAGAGCGACGATAAAGAGGAGGCAACCGTGCTGATGATGGACGGTGATGCGCAGCTGCGCGGGCCGGGCCAGACCGTGTGCATGCTGACGCTGGAGAATGATGAAAACCGGCAGAAACAGTACACGGTACCTGTAACGCAGGACGTTATCATCGGACGTAAGGGAGAATGTACCATTCCCCTGACGGATGACCGTTCTGTATCGGGACACCACTGCGTGATTTACCGGGTGGGAGACGACCTGCTGATCCGGGACAATGACTCCGCAAACGGAACATGGCTGAATCAGCACAGGATCACAGCACCTGTAAAACTGGAAAACGGAGATGTGATCGGAATCGGACGCAGCCGGTGGATCGCCGCAATCCGCTTCCGGTAGGGCAGATAAAATGGAACCGAAGAACATATGCTTTAACTGTATGAGAGAAAAATCCGGGGCCGCCGGTCCCTGCCCGCACTGCGGCTTCCGCAATGAGGAATACCGTCCGGAAGAAATGCAGCTGCCTCCGCTGACATCCCTGAATGGGAAGTATGTTCTGGGAAGGGCGCTGGGTGCAGGCGGCTTTGGCATTACCTATATTGCATTTGACACGCACCTGCAGATAGCTGTCGCCATTAAGGAGCTGTTTGTGAAACAGGCTTGTAAGAGAGACCGCGCCAAGACCGTTTTTGTGTCCTCCCGGGACAGCGGCTGCTTTGAGGAGAATAAAAAGCGTTTTCTTCAGGAAGCCAGAATTCTCGCCATGTTTAACAGGACGGAAAACGAGGGCGTGGTAGTTGTACGGGATCATTTTGAAGAGAACGGAACGGCGTATATCGTGATGGAGCTTCTGGACGGACAGACCCTGAAACAGAGGGCGGGAGGAAAACGGTCATCCTTTGAGCAGATAAAATATCTGATGGATCCGGTTTTCCGCTCTCTCATCAGAATTCATTCGTTCGGCGTCGTCCACATGGATGTAAGCCCGGACAACATTATGATTCTGCGGGACGGGCGTGCGAAACTGCTGGACTTTGGAGGCGCAAGATTTGTCGGAATGCAGGAAAACACTGTCCTGACGGCTTTTAAAAGGGGATATGCGCCTCCGGAGCAGTACAGTCCTGACGGCAGGGTCGGCCCCTGGACGGATGTCTACGCTGCTGCCGCAACGGTCTACTGCTGTCTGACGGCCATCAGGCCTCCTGACGCCATGGAACGGTTGGCCGGCGCGAAAATTCGCCGCCCTTCAGAGATGGGGATCCGAATGCCGCGCAAGGCCGAAGAAGCCCTGATGAAAGCGCTGGAGCTGCAGGAAGAAGACCGCTTCCAGAGCATGGAAGCATTCCGGAACGCTCTTTTTGCCGCGTCCGGGAGGAGGAAGGGTTTTCTGATTGCCGCCGGATGTCTGGTATTTGCTGCCGCAGTTGTCTGCACAGGCGCCGTGATTCTGGCAGACAGGCCATCACCGGCTGCCGCTTCGGAGGACGCCGGCTTCTCTGAAGCAGCCGAACCGGCCGCTGAGGAGCCCGGAAACGGCACAAAAGAACTGAAATGGATCATCACATTCGGCGCATATGAACAGGATAATATCGAAGAAAACGGACAGGAACCCCTTGACTGGATCGTGCTGGAGCAGAAGGAAGACCGGCTGCTCCTGCTCAGCAGGTATTGCATAGACGCACTTCCGTATTCTCTGGAAGAGGGGGAGACATCCTGGGAGTTGGCCTATATCCGTTCCTGGCTGAATGAAGACTGGCTCGCGGCTGCTTTTTCTGAGGAGGAGAGGAACTGTGCAGAGGAAATATCCCTTCCCGGGACTGTCAACTCCCTGTGCGGCACTGCCTGCGGCGGCGCCGTTGACAGATTGTTTCTGCTGAGTGAAGAGGAACTGGCAGAATACCTTCCCCGGGCGGCGGACCGCGCTGCGAAAGCCACGCCCTATGCCGCTGAAAAAGGCTGCGTCACGGCAGAAAACGGAAATGCTTTCTGGTATCTGCGCACACCCGGCGCCGATTCCGCCTGTCTGGAAGAAGTGGGACCGGATGGGGAACTGAATCTGCAGGGGAACCTGGCTGTGAACGGACAGCACGGAATCCGTCCAGCTGTGTGGATCCGGGTTCCGGACTGATATGCGGGAGAGAGCAATGTCAAAGTATACGGAGGAGATCAGTATGGATGAGAATTCTGTATCCGGACTGATCCTGAAAGACATCGGCAGAGAAAGCACGGTTCTGGAACTGGGGTGCGCCTCTGGCCGCATGACCCGGTATCTGCATGAGGAACTGGGCTGCAGAGTATACATTATCGAGAAAAACAAAGAGGATTTTGACAAAGCGATGCAATATGCGGAAGAGGGAGAGTGCGCGGACCTTCCGGAATACACCTGGTGCGGCAGACTCGGCGGAAGAGAGTTTGACTATATTCTTTTTGCCGATGTCCTGGAACATCTGGAAGATCCCGGAGGCGTGCTCCGGGCAGCCTGCCGGTATCTGAAGGATACGGGGACTGTGTTCGTGTCCGTTCCGAATGCCGCGCACAATGATATCGTGATCAAGCTGTTTCACGGCCGGGTGGATTACACGACGACCGGCCTGCTGGACGATACGCATATCCATTTCTGGGGACCTGCGAACCTGGAAACATTTTTCGGCAGCCTGGGTCTGGTGATTGAAGAAGTCAGGATAACGTCTGTCCCCACAGGGGGTACCGAACAGTTTGAGCGGCAGGCTCTGAATCTGACACAGTATGAGAAAAACATCCTGCATGAGAGACGGTTCGGGACGGCATACCAGTTTGTCCTCCGCCTTAAGAAAAGGACAGAAAAAACGCTGCTCCAGTCAGTCCCCGCAGACAGTGCCGCCCGCATCCCCTGTTTTGCCACCCGCATTTATCTGGCGAGGAAAGGACGGGGCTTTGCCCCGGAAGACTATCGGGAAGCAGAAGCGGTACTGGCTGGGAGGGGGGCATACAGGCTGCATTTTGAACTGTCCGTTCCTCCGGACGCGGAAGCGGTCAGCATTGATCCTCTTGACGGACAGGAGACGATCTGGCGGGATATTCATATCTCCCAGGGTGATACGGAAATTATGCCGATGCACCGGGACAGGGCTGTTCCCCCCGGGGAACTGGTCTATGCCTCTGCGCAGTCGCCGCAGGTGTTTGTTCCCCTGGCGGACAGCCTCCGGCCCCTGATGATCGATATGGTCGGCATCATCTGCAGCGAACAGTTTTACAGGCATCTGAGCGACATGATAGAAGACAGGGACAGAAGAATCCGGGAACTGGAAAATGAAAGAGACAATTACCCTGCGCCACGTCAGTAAAATATACCGGCTGTATGACAGGCCGGCTGACCGCGTAAAAGAATCCCTGAGCCGGAAGGAGCGGATCCGGCATCAGGACTACTGTGCGGTCCGGGATCTCTCTTTTTCCGTTGAAAAGGGGACGACTCTGGGGATCATTGGCCGCAACGGGGCCGGGAAATCGACCCTGCTGAAGCTGCTGACGGGAATTGCGAGCCCTACGGAGGGGGAGATCCGCCTGACGGGCAGAGTATCCGCACTGCTGGAGCTGGGAGCCGGATTCAATCCGGATTTTACCGGCCGTCAGAATATCCGTCTGAACGGAACGGTCATGCGGATCCCGCGGGAGGAGACGGAGAAACGGACCGCGGACATCATTGACTTTGCCGATATCGGAAGCTTTATCGACCAGCCGGTTAAGACTTATTCCAGCGGGATGTTTGTCCGTCTGGCATTTGCCGTGGCCATTCACGCCGATCCGGATATCCTGATCGTGGATGAGGCTCTGGCTGTCGGAGACCTGCGATTCCAGCTGAAATGCCTGGAGAAGTTCCGGGAATTTCAGGAAAAAGGCAAGACCATTCTGTTTGTCAGCCACGACCTGCATGCCGTGAAACGCTTCTGCCGGCGGTGTATCTGGATGGAGAAGGGAGCGCTGGTCATGGACGGAGAGACGGATATGGTAACAGACCGGTATTCCGACTTTCTGAAAAGCGAATCCATGCTGCCGGAATGGCAGGAGCAGATAAAACAGGAGGCAGACTGCAGCACGGAAGAAAGAGCGGCGCTTGAAAGAGCCGCGGCAGAGATGGCAGCCGGGATAGAAACAGCCGGGATCTTCCGGGTGAGACTGCTGGGAGA
>CADBNA010000113.1 GCA_902795835.1 uncultured Lachnospiraceae bacterium
TATGCTTTAAGAATATGCTTTAAGAAAATGCCGCGATCATGCACCTGACCGCGGCATTATTTTGACTCAAATTGGCATTTTCTTGAATTTGGGTCAATGAAATCCTAAAAATGCATTGACCCAGATCGGCATTTTCCAAAATTCAAGTCAATGAATGGATTAAGTACTTTGCCCCGCTCTGTCTTTTCCGGGGCTTCCGGGCACGGGCTTGCTTTTATGAACGCCTCGTTTTCTCCCAGCACTGGCTGCAGATGCCGAAAGGATGGTTCCATGCCAGGCGCCGTCCGCAGCGTCTGCATTTTCTGGGCTGCAGCCTGCTGGTCTCCAGGATATGGATGATGTGCATGGAAATCTGCCGCTTGACCTCCATCAGCTCAGACGCGTCTTCCTGCAGCAGGTTGTCCACGTAATAATAAATCAGGTCACAGATCTCATAGAGATGTTCCAGCGCCGAGAGTTCGGAGGCGCTGTAGCTTTCCTTCAGCAGCGGAATATACTGCCGCTCGTCAAAGCGCGTATTCCAGATCATGGAAAGAGCGATTTCCTTCCAGATTTTCACCAGCTCCGCGTCCTCCTCATCGAAGGGGATCATGATCAGCCGGTAAAGCAGGTGCTTATCGTCGGTTTCATTCTCAATCAGGCGCAGGAGCTTCTGCTGCGCGGCCATGTCCTGTTTGACAAAACCGGGCCGGTCCTCCATTTCCATCCAGCGGGAAATGAGATCCGACAGCCTTGCGTCAATATCCACCAGGGTCTCCGGGAACCGGACAACCGCGTTCCGGATCGGCGGGATATACGCTTCCATCGACGCGTAGATGTGGTCCCGCACTTCCTCCGGAGCATTCACATATCCCGTATCATAGAGTCCGTAGCGGCCGGCGCGCCCCGCAATCTGGGTGACCTCCTCCGGTTTCAGCAGGCGGCGGTTGCGGCCGTCAAATTTAGTATCCTCCAGGAAAATCACCCGCCGGACCGGCAGATTCATTCCCATGCCAATGGCATCCGTGGCCACCACGATATCCGTCTCCCCGGCGGAGAAGCGCTGTGCTTCATTGTGCCGCACGTCATAGGGGAGCGACCCGTAGATCACGGAGCAGTTCTTTTTCCTGGCCTGCAGTTCCGACGCCACGCCGTGGACATTGCCCTTGGAAAAGACGATCAGCACATCGCCCTTCTGCACGTCTCCGGGAAATGCAAACGGCTCCTTTTCCAGCACCAGGTCCGCCATGCGTTCATGCCGCACGATTTCTGCCTCATCCCGGCATTCCCGGATCAGGTTGAGCAGGATCCGCTCCGCATAGGGCGCCGCGCAGACATGGATTTCTCTGGCGCAGAGTCCCATCAGGGCGGAAACCCAGGCGCCGCCGCGGCTTTCGTCGGAAAGCATCTGGGCTTCGTCAATCACCGCCACATCATAGAAATCCTCCAGGTCAGCCACTTCTACTGTAGAAGCCTGTACCCTGGCATTCTCCACCTCCTGCCGCTCTTCGCCGGTTACCAGCCTGCAGGGCACGCCGGCGGCATTGAGCCGCTCATACTGTTCATAGGCAAGCAGGCGCAGCGGTCCCAGGTAAATGCCGTGCTGAGCCTTTTTTAACGCCTCGATGGCCTGATGGGTCTTGCCGGAATTGGTAACGCCGATGTGCAGGATAAAATGCCGTCTGAGCTGCCGGGCCTTTGGATACAGATCCACAAACCGGTCCGGTATCGTCCGGAGGATCATGGAATTCAGGATAGCTTCCTGCTCCAGCTTCCTGGCAAAAGAGTCCGTCAGCTGTCTGTAATGCGGGTTTTTCTTCAGCAGCTGCAGCACTCTCTGCGGATCAAAGCGGCTGCGGAGATCCCGGAGAATGCCGGCCTCATAGCGGGGCCACGCCTTCTCAATCTCCGTCATCAGATAGGAAAATGCATACGACCGGGTCTCTTTGTCCGTCAGGTATTTCTGCAGGCGGTCATCTCCGGTCCGGATCATATCACAGACGATCCGTTCCGGCGTCCGGCTCTGGGGCAGCACCTTCTGCAGAAAAGCGCGGTCAATGCAGTTGCGCCGGCTGGCCGGCTCAAAGCTGCGAAGGAATGCGGAAATCGACCGCTTATTCAAGGATACCACTTTGGAAAAGGGGTTGAAGATTTCGGAATTCGGGTCATCCGCCCGCACATACAGCTCCCGGTGGGACAAATACTTCTCGATCCTGGACTGCCAGTCCCGGACAATCTCCTCCCGGGCGCTGTCAATCAGCGTTTCGGTATCCAGTCCGCGAATGTAATTTTTTACGCCGGTTTTCCCGCTGCCCCCGTTATCATTTTGCTTCCGGGGCTCGCGGTACCTCCGCTTTTTATGCGGTTTTGCTTCCTGTTCTGTGTAATTGTCATTATTTTTATTATTCTCAGTCATAGCATTTTTATAACATACCCCACATTATCTTCATAGAATCTTTTCCGAAACATAAGACTTTTTCTATGGAATACGCTTCATTTTTGATGTAGAATCCTTTTTATCGTGGATAAATATCGAGAGATTTAGAAAGCGCAGCAACCGTCTGCACTATGTATAAGGAGATGAAAGAAATGAAAAAATACACTTGGGTGATTCTTGCTGCGGCAGTACTGGCAATGACTGCCTGCGGCAAGGGACAGACAGAGAATGTGCCTACACAGGCAGCTGCCCCGATGCAGCAGACCACTGCGGCGGCAGCAAAAAGTGACGGAGCAGGCACTGACGCCGTTAAGATCGAAACCACCGCGGAAGCTCCGGTAGAGCTCAGCACTGCCCCTCTTCCCGAAGAATATGACGCCGAATATTTTGAAGGCGTAGCCACCGGCATCAATGGCAGCTTCCTGACGATTGTCAGCGAGGACGGCACTAAGAAAGTGTTCGACATTTCCAATGCGGAGCGCCAGGAAGATGACGGATTCATGCAGGGCTGCTATGTGGAAGTCAGCTACGCGGAAGTGGAAGGCGTAGATGCCATGCCGGCCGACGCGCTCAACGTGCTGATGGACATCGAACAGCAGGCAGAGATGGAAGGCAGGGATCCCGTTATCTACGGCAAAGTGCAGCTGCTGGATATCAACGATCTGGAGCTCGTGGATTATAACGGTGTTACCAGGGAACTGGACAACTCCATGGGAAGAAAGGTTTCCTCCGGCGAGATCCGTCCCGGCGATACGGTGGCCGTTACCTACTGCGGCAGCCTGTTTACTGAAGCGGATTCCATGGATGAAGACGGAGAGATCAACCATCCGATCGTCGTAAAGATCGTGGCAATGGACGCCCTTGAGTCCGAAGACGCAAAGGCCAACTATATTTCCGGCATTGTCGACAGAATCGGCAAAGGATATATAGCTCTGCTGACGGACGCCGTCACCTTTGATGTACAGGGCGATGAGAAAATCTTCGAAGGTATCGAAGAAGAGAATCACGTCAGAGTCTATTATCAGGGCTCCCTTAACGGCATCAGCGTGGACGCCGTTAAGATCGAAAAGGAATAATTGCCGGAAAAGGCTAAGGCCGAAAGGGAATTATTCCCGGAAAAGGCAGCGATCAAAAAGAATAATCGTCAGATAAGGCAAATGAAAGCCCCGGTCTGGTATCAGGAAAATACTTCCGATATCGGACCGGGGCTTTTGGATTGCAAA
>CADBNA010000114.1 GCA_902795835.1 uncultured Lachnospiraceae bacterium
TAAAGCAAATGCTGGCAGAATGCGGCGTTCTGTAATGTAACCCCCATGCTCATATAAGCTGGGCCACCAACGGCTCAGCTCTTTTTTGACAGACGACTCAGGGGATATCATCATTGATGGCGTGATCAGAATGGCGCAAGGTACAGGCTCTGCTGTCAGAGATCTTCACTTATTCACAGTGAAGATCTGAGTGGTTATCGGCCTTGCTACAGTAGTTCTTCAGACAATTTCAGGCTTTTTTCACATCTTCCCAGAAATAACTCATTTTTTTAGTTCCGCCGGATCTTCCGGGAGCCAAGTAATGGCTTTTCCATATTTTTCTAATTCTTCGTCAAATACATGGATGAAGTCAATCACATGCCCATATTGAGATGGGAACATGCTTTCACAGTATTTTGGGATGGTATCATGGGGAACAATACCAATGTAATCAGAGCCTTCAAACCGGGCTCGGAGCTCATCTGCATCTGAAAGCAGAACAGGAAGCCCGGCTTCTGAAAGTGCCACATAGAATGTTACCGCCTCCAAAGGTCTGTGCTTGCCGCTGAGGGAAAAATAATACCCGGCTGATGCAGAACGCTTCTCAAATTCGTCATCAGAGATCCTGCCGGCACGATGGTCCCATTCAAGAAAGTCAGAGTCATGCCTGACAAACAGACTAAGATGTGTACTGTTTCCACCACGGACCACTTCCCACGGATGTCCGCCTCTTTCTGTTCGATTTCGATACCAGTCATCCCAGGCAGCCGGATCGTCGGCGGGAACGCCGGGAGATTTATGAATGCCATATCCCAATCCGGTCAGGCCTTCGTCCCTTCCGTCAGCATACCTCATATACACTTTTTGAGGGGTTCCGCTGACGTCATACCCGAGGGCTTTGTACCCTATAGCACATGCATTGTAGAAATCGTTGGCGGTGAACTGGTGAATTCTGTTGATCCGGGTCTCGTCATTGGCTCCTGAATCCAGAAGTGAAATAAATCTTGAGATCGTGTCATCAGACAGGTTGTCCTTATCGTACTCACGTTGTTCGGGATCATACCTCCAGAGATCTGAACGTACGATGACTCCGGTACGGAACGGATAGGGAAGCGCGGATGCTACCAGGTCATTGTATTTGCCTTCCCTGATCAGCTGCATGGATTTTTCTATGGCAGGAAGAATAAGCTGACACAAAAGAACGGCACACTCATCAGACATTTCCGTTCCATGCCCGCGCTTCTCCTGATCCAGTTCTGCGCTTATAATGACCGTCTTTCCAAGGCTCAGCCCTCGAAATCTCAGGCTCCCGTCCTTGTTGCGGATCTCATGAACGGAAAGCAGGTACCAACAGGGATCATATGGAAATTCATATTCCCATTCCTCTCTGAACTGTTCGTAAGACTCATATTCATATAAATCTTTCAGTTCTTCGAAATCTCCATAGTCCTGGATCGTGCCGCGTGGAATCCTAAGCCAGATCTGTTTTGCTTCGCTGTTTTTTTTCAGCGGAGCCAGATCTTCCAGTGCGTCGAATATCTGTCCCATGGCGGCATCCAGTTCCGGCGTTGACGGGGATGTGTTCCAGTTTTTGTGCTCGAAAGCGCAAAGAAGCCTGCTGATGTCGGGGGCTATGAGCCGATAATTGTCCATATTATCAGTCCTTTCCTGGATGATCTGCTGTGAGGTAATGTGGTATACTTCTGCAGCCGGTGAGATTATAGTGCCCAGTCGGTATGGGGGACGGGTCCAGCCGGTTTTGTTCAGTCATATTGAGTATGACTCAAAAGGCATGTGTTGACGAAGGTTGTACCTGCTTTTGCTGCAAAAGACAGGCTTTGGTTTGTACCAGGGGAGCTTCTGTACATGGCTACATGTATTTCTGCCTTCGTCGAGGGTGTCCAAAAAAGACCCGGAGCCAGGGTATTTCTGAGGCGGGACAAGCGTACCCGGAGACCAACAGGAATACAGAGTCACAGCCTGATGAGGTGCAGTGCAGCCAGATCTGCCCAAGCGGGCAAATCATAGTAAGGAGAAGGCAATATGGCACATATTCCAACAACTGATACGCGTGAACTTGGGGATATATCTTTTAAAACGGCTCTGGAAAAAGCAATGCTTCCGTCACCTGAATATGATACGTCCAGGTGGCTTTTCGTGCCGAATACATATACAGAGTACCGATACATTTTGGGAACCCGTGGAAAGAAACCACTGATCTGTATCGGAGTAAATCCGTCTACAGCCGCACCGGATCATCTGGATCCCACGCTTCAAAGTGTGCAGCGGATTGCACGAAATAACGGGTATGATTCGTTTGTCATGCTGAATGTCTATGCCCAACGCGCGACTTCCCCGGAGAACATGGATCGGGAGTGTCACGAAGAGCTTCACAGCCAGAACATGCAGGCGTTTCGTTACGCGCTGTCCCTGGCGGAAAAACCGGCGGTCTGGGCCGCATGGGGCAATATTATTGAGGTCCGGCCTTATCTCGCAAACTGTGTACAGGATATGATCAAAGCATCCATTCCATACGATGCTGCGTGGTATTGCTGCGGAAAAATGTCGAAGCGGGGGCA
>CADBNA010000115.1 GCA_902795835.1 uncultured Lachnospiraceae bacterium
CTGCACGCGCTCGTCGCGCGCCAGTTCCTCGCCGGTTCCTTCCAGTGTGATGTTTCCCGTCTCCAGCACATAGGCGCGGTCGGCAATCGCCAGCGCCCGCTTGGCATTCTGTTCAACGAGAAGCACCGTGGTTCCTTTCTGGTTGATCTCTTCGATAATGTGGAAAATCTCCGACACCAGCAGCGGAGAGAGTCCCATGGACGGCTCATCCATCAGGATGATCGAAGGCTTTGCCATCAGTGCCCGTCCCATTGCCAGCATCTGCTGCTCGCCGCCCGACAGGGTTCCGGCCGTCTGTGAAGCCCTCTCCTTCAGGCGCGGAAACAGTTCAAATACATACTCCATGTCGGCCTGAATGCCGTCTTTGTCGCTGCGGGCAAAAGCACCCAGACTCAGGTTTTCCTGTACGGTCTGCTGCGCAAAAACTCTTCTGCCCTCCGGGACCTGGGCAAGGCCCATGTTGACGATCTTGTGCGGCGCGACCTTTGTCAGCTCCGTGCCGTTCAGCTCGATGCTGCCGGCCGTCGGTTTCAGCAGGCCGGAAATGGCATGCATGGTCGTCGTCTTGCCCGCGCCGTTGGCGCCGATCAGCGTGACGATCTCGCCGTCCTGCACTTCAAAGGAGATTCCCTTGATCGCCTCGATCATGCCATAGCTTACCTTTAAATCCTTCACCTTCAGCATAATTGTATTATTCTCCCAGATAGGCCTTGATAACGTCCGGATTGTTCTGGATCTCTTCCGGGGTCCCCTCGGCCAGCATCATACCGTAATTCAGCACCGTGATACGTTCACATATTCCCATGACAAGCCGCATATCATGCTCGATCAGCAGAATGGCGATCCTGAAATGATCGCGGACCAGGCGGATCATATCCATCAGTTCTTCCGTCTCCTGCGGATTCATGCCGGCAGCCGGCTCATCCAGCAGCAGCAGCTTCGGTCCCGTCGCAAGGGCGCGGGCAATCTCCAGGCGCCGCTGCGCGCCGTAAGGCAGGTTGGCGGCGACTGTATCCGCCTGGTCTCCCAGCCCGAAAATGTTCAGAAGATCCCGGGCTTTTCCGTCGATCTCCCGCTCCTGCGCGTAGTACTTCGGGAGCCGGAGCACAGCCGTAAACGGAGAATACGTCACCGCATTGTGAAAGCCGGTCTTTACATTGTCCAGCACGGTCAGCTGGTCAAACAGGCGGATGTTCTGGAAGGTACGGGCGATTCCCATCTTATTCATGTCCACGACGGTCTTTTTGGCCGTGTCCTGCCCGTCAAAAAGAATCGTTCCCCTGCTGGGCTGGTACACTTTTGTCAGCATGTTGAAGACCGTTGTCTTGCCTGCGCCGTTCGGTCCGATCAGGCCGGCAATATCGCCGTTGAATACCTGGATGCTGAAATCATTGACAGCCGTCAGGCCTCCGAAATCAATTCCCAGATCCCTGACATCCAGCACCGGTCTGCCTCTGTCTGCCGGCATTGTATTCTGTGCAGTCTGTTCTGTCTGCATACCCTGTTGTGCGCTCTGTCCGCTCATCCGTCAGACCTCCTTTCCGCCGGCCGCATTCCGCCGTCTCTGCTTCAGCCAGGTCTTCAGCGAATTATTATTGGTCAAAAGCATGATCAGGATCAGTGCGATGGCATAGATCAGCATACGGTAATCCTGCAGCGACCGGAGCAGCTCCGGCAGCAGGACCAGGACAACCGTGGCTATCAGCGTGCCGTTCATATTGCCCAGCCCGCCCAGGACCACAAAGACCAGGATCAGGATCGATGTATTAAAATCGAATTTTGCAGGGACCAGCGTGGAATAATTCAGTCCGTAAAGCCCGCCTGCTGCGCCGGCCAGTCCTGCCGATACCACAAACGCCAGCATCTTTGTCCTGGAAATGTTGATCCCGACGGATTCGGCCGCGATGCGGTTGTCCCTTGCAGCCATGATCGCCCGTCCGCTCTTGCTGTACATGAGATTGTACACGATCATCAGAGCTATGATGATCAGGACCACGCCGACAGTGAAGGTAGAAATGCGTTTCACGCCCGTAGCGCCCATCGGGCCCTTCAGCAGCATTTTCCCTCCCTTGGCCAGATTGGTGCGGTTTTCAACAAAACTCATCTGGAAGCCGTTCTCATCGAACCCCAGGTACAGATTGGTAATCAGGCTCTGAATGATCTGGCCGAATGCAAGCGTCACAATCGCCAGATAGTCGCCCTGCAGCTTCAGGACGGGAATGCCAATGAGGAATCCGAACAGCGCCGCCATCAGCATGCCGCAGATCATGGAAATCACCAGGCGGAGGACCGTGTTTTCCACAGAATCAATGAGAGCGCCGGAAACGCAGATGGCCGTGAACGCTCCCACGCTCATGAAGCCGGCCTGTCCCAGGTTCAGCTCGCCGGACACACCTACATTCAGGTTCAGGCCGATCGCCGCGACAATATAGCAGCAGACCGGGACCAGCAGGCCGGTAAACAGACTGGACAGCTTTCCTGCGTTCATCATCGCTTCCAAAATGACCCACGCAGCCACAACCATCGCATACGAGATTGTGCGCGCCCTGTGACGGGAATCAAACAGGATGGAGAAAAAATTCTTTTTCGTATTCATCTCTTCTCCCCCTTTATACCTTTTCACTGAGTTTGCGTCCAAGCAGACCTGTGGGCTTGATCAACAGGACTACAATCAGCACGCCGAACACGATTGCATCCGAAAGCTGCGTGGAAATATAGGCTTTCGCAAGTATTTCAATAACGCCCAGCAGGATGCCGCCCAGGAAGGCGCCCGGAATGGAGCCGATCCCGCCGAAGACGGCTGCCGTAAAGGCCTTGATGCCCGGCATAGAGCCCAGCGTCGGATAGACGGAC
>CADBNA010000116.1 GCA_902795835.1 uncultured Lachnospiraceae bacterium
ATCTGAGGCAGAGGAGGCTGCGGCAGGTGTGTCTCTGGATGGAGACGTCATGAGCTATGAAGACTATGCTGCTGCAGAGCTGGATACGCCGGTTCTGGTAGAAACATATGTACAGGCAAAACAGTCCTGGTATGAGGGCGCTGCAACCATCTATACCCAGAGTGAAGAAGGAGCTTATTTCCTCTATAACATGCCCTGCACGGAAGAGGAATATGAGAAACTCACTCCGGGAACCAAAATCAAAGTAGCCGGTTATAAGGCAGAGTATGCCGGAGAGATCGAGATCATTGACACGATCTTTGAAATCGAAGACGGGACCTATACTGCAGAAGCAGAGGATGTGACAGGACTGCTTGGCAAAGATGAGCTGGAAAACAGCATGAACCGTCTGGTCAGCTTCAAAGGCATGACCATTGAACCGTCTGTGGCAGAAGGCTCCGAAGAAGAGGAAGCATTCCTCTACAGCTGGAACGGCGCAGGCCAGGAGGGTGACGACCTGTATTTCAACGCTTCCGTAGATGGGAAGACCTATACGTTTACAGTGGAGTCTTATCTGTGTGATGCTTCGACAGATGTATATAAGGCTGTTCAGGAACTGAAGATCGGCGATGTCGTGGATATGGAAGGCTTCCTGTACTGGTATGAAGGACCGAACCCGCACATCACTTCGGTGACTGCTGCCAAATAAGAGAAGGACTGCATCCTGCAAATCCGGCTGCGGTAACACCCGTCAGCCGGATTTATTCTACAGCCGTTTCAGGAAGGGAGGATATTCTGAATATGAGAAAAGTGAAATCTTTCTGCGCCATTCTTTTGTCACTGCTGACGGTTATGGCTTCCGCGGCTCTCGTTCACGCCGAAATGTATCACTTTGACCTGGATACGTCTTATGACAGCAGCGGCATGGAGTCCGCTGTCCTGACTGCAACGGATCTGTCCGGAAATGTCAAATGGAGGTATTATTCTGACGGGTATCCGGGCGCTCAGCTCTCTGCTTTTTCTCTGGTGATGAATGACCACGGCTGTATTTATCTGGTGGAAGACGGTGTCATAAAGGCTTTTGACTTTTATACCGGCGATGTGAAATGGGAAAACCGGGATTTCCAGGGACACCCCGCAAATGGCTGTTATGCCTTCAGCTCTTCGGACAAGCTGTATATCTCCGGATATCTCGGGCCGGATCTGTTTGTCGTGGACAAAGACGGCACCACGGTCTGCCGCGCAGACGAGCTTGTGCCGGGTTCTTACTGGCCCACAAAGCTGTATTTTGCCGACAGCAGCAGCGACTATATGACCATCCATTATGAGAGTGACGGCAGGGATTTTACATTCAATGTGCTGGATTATTTTAACCGGAAAGACGGCCTGGGCACATCCGGATCCGGAGAGTATACGCCGCAGGAGCTCTGCTCCATGGCACAGTCCTATTATGAGCGCCACAACGGGTACTATCCTCCGGTGGCGGACTGGACATATAATGCCGGAACGGGTACTTATACCATTCATCTGTATGAAGTGGTCTCTGACGGGGATTTCGGTTCCCATACGGCCACATCTGCGTGGTATGAGGTAAACACCCAGGGGGTCGGGACGGATACGATATTCGGAAATGCAATTGACCTTTCGAACTGACAGAGACATGCGCAGGGAAAGGTTTTCCACCTGCGGCAGCAATAGATGCCCCTGCCTCCTGCTTCTTTGGCAGTAAGGCAGGGGCATTTCTGCATTGGGCGGATGAATCAGTTATCAGGGCGGATGACGCCGTTAACCGGCCGGAAGACAGGCCTGGCAAAAAAAGCCGGTTCTCTCGTTCCGAAAACAGGTGCCAGTGAGACTGCCGGCACTTCTTCGTCTGCCGCTGTTTTCTTTTCCAGACGGCCGGAGCTGTTGACCATCAGCCGGGTATCTCTGTATACGATTCCGACATGACTGACTTCCGGATCCGCTTTGTACGTCTTATTTCCCTCCCGGTACAGGCCGGAGGATAAATAGAATATGATGTCTCCCGGGCGCAGGCAGGCGGGATCCCGGAAGCAGGCATCCTTTTCCAGAAAATACCTGGCCATTGCGTACGACCTGCGCGTCACCCCGCTGTGTATGATTTCTTTCCGCAGCGTTTCCCTGCTGATGCCCAGCGCCGCGGCTTTTTCCAGGTCCAGCCCTCTGGGGCCTGACAGATAAGGGCGGCCGATGCGTTCTGCGATTCCTGTATATGACCGGGGCAGACGGGAAAAATCCACCAGATCCTTATCAGGCGGCACAGCCGCGATGGCTTCCAGGCCGTCAGCGGAACCGGTGGCGTAGGGGCTTTTTTCATAGGGAATGCCGGAAAGCACCAGCAGTACAAAGGTGGAGCAGTCAATATTTCCTCTTCCGTCAAAGCGGTCATCAAAAATGGCGTAGCCGGAAAGAAAGGTTTTGCTGCCGTAGGAATAGATCAGTCTGTCAGCGCGGCACAGATAGGTGTCAGCTGTTTTCAGCAGAAGGGCTGCAGCCTGCGGATTATGGGGATTATTCGGTTTTGCGGGAATGGCTTCTGCAGATGCGGTCATGTTTCATACTCCGGACGGGATGATTTTCTTCGCTTATCATATCGGATGTTTCCTTCCGGGACAAGCCCTGTGCGCTGTTTCCCTTGCGCAAAGCAGGATTGTGTGTTACGATTTTTCCCGTGACAGACAAATGTATGCCGGAGGCGCACAATACATGCCGCTGAGGCGGACACAGGAGGCCGCAGGATTTGCGTGAACCCTATTATCTTGTGAGAGAGAAGGCTGTGCCGGAAGTGCTGCTGAAAGTTCTGGAAGCAAAAAGGCTGATGGAACAGAGCGACATGACAGTACAGCAGGCTACAGAAGCTGCCGGGATCAGCCGGAGTTCGTTCTATAAATATCAGGATGATATCCAGCCATTCCGGGAAACGATACAGGGCCGCACCATCACGCTGGTTCTTCAGATCCGTGATGAAGCCGGCGTCCTGTCAGATGTGCTGCAGGTGATTGCCCGGTTCCGGGGCAATATCCTGACGATTCACCAGGCCATTCCGCTTCACGACCTGGCGACCCTGACCGTCAGTGTGGATTTTGCGCCGGACAGTGATTCTTCGGGCATGCTGCGCGCGCTGGAAGAGAGGCCCGGTGTGCGGGATATCCGTATTCTGGGAGGAGAGTACAGGAGGGCCTGACGGGGCCGGACATAGAAAAGGAGACAGAAAACATGATTAAAATAGCAGTGCTCGGATACGGAACCGTCGGATCCGGTGTGGTAGAGGTCATCCAGACCAACCACCGCAGCATCAATATGAAGGCGCTGGATGAAATTGAGATAAAGTATGTTCTGGACCTCCGGGATTTCCCCGGCGACCCGGTACAGGAAAAGCTTGTACATGACTTTGACGTGATTGAGGCGGATCCGGAGATAAGGATCGTAGTGGAGACCATGGGAGGCCTTCACCCGGCTTATGAATTCACAAAGAGGTCACTGCTTGCCGGCAAGAGCGTCTGCACCTCCAACAAGGAGCTGGTGGCGGCGTATGGCACGGAGCTGCTGCAGATCGCAAGGGATCAGGAACTGAATTATATGTTCGAGGCCAGCTGCGGCGGCGGCATTCCGATTATCCGGCCGCTCAATTCGTCCCTGACGGCCGATGAAATCGATGAGATTACCGGTATCCTGAACGGAACCACAAATTATATCCTGACAAAGATGGCAGTGGACGGATCCGATTTTGATGAGGCTCTCCGGGAGGCACAGCAGAACGGGTATGCCGAGAGAAATCCGGAGGCTGATATTGAAGGATACGACGCCTGCCGCAAGATTGCAATCCTTTCTTCACTGGCGTACGGAAGCCATGTCAGCTACGAGGATATTTATACCGAAGGCATTACAAAGATCACATCTGCGGATATCAAATATGCCCAGACAATCGGAGCCAGTATCAAATTGCTGGCGACCAGCCGCAAGATAGGAGAAGAGTTCTATGCCATGGTCAGCCCCGTGATGATCAATGCGTCGAATCCGCTGTACAGTGTACAGGGCGTATTCAATGCGATCTTCATACACGGCAATGTTCTTGGCGACGCCATGTTCTATGGAAGCGGCGCCGGCAAGCTGCCTACGGCCAGCGCAGTTGTGGCGGATGTCGTAGACTGCGCAAAGCATCTTGACAGAAATGTCCGCTTTGAGTGGAGTGATCAGCAGCTGGAACTGATGCCGACAGGACGGGTGAGGAACCGCTTCTTTGTGCGTATCTCCGGCACCATGGCGGAAGAGATGCAGAAGATCCGCAGCGTTTTCGGTGAGGTCGAGACCATCAGTGTCCCGGGACTCGGCGGTGAATTTGCCTTTATTACGGAGAAAATGCCGGAATCGGAATTCCAGGATGCCGTTGCACAGCTCGACGGGGTGCGCAGCATCATCCGGGTGGGGTTCTGAGCTGCAGGAGTCTGTTTCGTGAGCGGACGCCGGCATGTACACGCTGAATGCATCGATGCAGGCATCTCACAGCGTAAGCACCGGCTGATGATCGCGATGCAGATGACTGCCTGATAAAAATAAGAAGATGAGGAGACAATTTATTTATGAATAAAAGAAGCGGAAACTACTACCTGACGACAGCTATCGCCTATGCTTCGGGCAAGCCCCACATCGGGAACACATATGAGATTGTGCTGGCGGACAGTATCGCAAGGTACCGCCGTATGCAGGGATATGATGTTTTTTTTCAGACCGGAACGGATGAACACGGACAGAAAATAGAGGAGAAGGCAACGGCAAAGGGCATGGAGCCCAAGCAGTATGTCGATGAGGTGGCCGGTGAGATCCGCCGGATCTGGGACCTTATGAATACGTCGTATGATAAGTTTATCCGCACGACGGATGATTATCATGAGGCTGAGGTTCAGAAAATATTTAAAAAGCTCTATGAGCAGGGCGATATATACAAAGGCGCCTATGAAGGCTGGTACTGCACGCCTGACGAGTCTTTCTGGACGGAGTCGCAGCTGGTGGACGGCAAGTGCCCGGAATGCGGACGGCCGGTAGTTAAGGCCAGCGAAGAGGCATATTTCTTCCGCATGAGCAAGTACGCGCAGCGGCTGATCGATCATATCAATGCGCACCCGGAGTTTATACAGCCTGTTTCCCGCAAAAATGAGATGATGAATAATTTCCTCCTTCCGGGCCTGCAGGATCTGTGCGTTTCCAGGACATCCTTCAAATGGGGAATCCCGGTGGATTTTGACCCGGGTCATGTTGTTTATGTGTGGCTGGACGCTCTGACAAACTATATTACCGGCATCGGCTATCACTGCGGAGAGGCCGGGACAGAGCAGTTTCAGAAGCTGTGGCCGGCGGATCTGCATCTGATCGGCAAGGACATCATCCGCTTCCATACGATCTATTGGCCGATTTTCCTGATGGCTCTGGGGGTTCCGCTTCCGAAGCAGGTGTTCGGACATCCGTGGCTGCTGCAGGCAGACGGGAAAATGAGCAAATCCCGCGGCAATGTGATTTATGCGGATGACCTGGCGGAAATGTTCGGTGTGGATGCCGTCCGGTATTTTGTCCTGCATGAGATGCCTTTTGAGAATGACGGTGTCATCAGCTGGGAGCTGATGGTCGAGAGGATGAATTCTGATCTCGCCAATACCCTGGGCAACCTGGTGAACCGCACGATTGCCATGAGCAATAAATATTTCGGCGGAGTCGTGGCAGACAAGAGCGTGGCCGGGGAGCCCGACGCAGGCCTGAAAGAGGTCGTGGTGTCAACAGCCGCAAAGACGGAGGAAAAGATGGACCAGCTGCGCGTAGCAGATGCCATCACCGAGATTTTCGTACTGTTCAAACGCTGCAATAAATACATAGACGAGACTATGCCCTGGGCGCTGGCGAAAGATCCGGGGAGTCAGGACCGGCTGGCAACCGTTTTGTATAATCTGGTAGAAAGCATCACGATCGGTGCTTCTCTGCTGCAGCCTTTCATGCCGGAGACAACGGAAAGAATACTGGCGCAGCTGCAGACGCAGCAGCGGCCGTACGAGACTCTGGATACGTTCGGACTGTATCCATCCGGCAATCATGTGACAGAGAAACCGGAGATTCTGTTTGCGCGTATGGATATCAAAGATGTACTGGCTAAAGTGGAGGTGCTGCAGGCAGCGCAGGCGGCTGCGGCCGGATCCGGGCAGGCAGGACAGGCTTCCGGCGGGGAAGCGGCTGACCAGGGAGAAACAGCCGTTTCTGCAGAAGATGCGGACAAAGATAAGGAAGCATCTGATATCCATGTGACCCTGAAAGATGAAATTACGTACGATGATTTTGCCAGATGCCAGTTCGCGGTAGGGGAGGTCATTGACTGTCAGGCAGTTCCGAAATCCAAGAAACTTCTGTGTTTCCAGATAAAAATCGGTGACCAGACACGGCAGATCGTTTCCGGCATAAAGAAATGGTACCCGGATCATGCGGCGCTGATCGGAAAGAAGGTCATGGCTCTGATCAACCTGAAGCCGGCAAAGCTGGCAGGCCTGGACTCTGAAGGCATGCTCCTTTCGGCAGAAGACGCCGAGGGCAATGTCTGCCTGATGAGTCCGGAGAAGGATATGCCCTCCGGTTCTGAGATATGCTGATTCTCTGATAAACACATGAAATGGCCTCTTCTTTTCCCGGGCGGAGGAAAAGGAGGCGGACAGATGGGCATTGACGGAGGAGGCATTTGCGGTTTCATGTTTGAGGAGATTCAGAATGCCGTGACGGGAGGCAAACCCCGCCTTGCGGCCAAGCTTACGGAAAAAGCACTGGAAAGCGGAATTCCTGCGACGGATATATTGAATAAAAGCCTGCTTCGGGCGATGCATCAGATTGGCCTGGATTTCGGGAGCAATGATACAGACATCGCCCGCGTGCTTGCCTGCGCCCGTGCCATGAAGATGGCGCTGGAGGTGCTGGAGCCGGAAGTGAGAAAAAGCGGGAAGGAATATATCGGAAAAGCGATTCTCGGCACGGCGGGCGGCGATCTGCACGATGTCGGGAAAAACATCGTTGCCATTATGTTTGAAAGCATCGGCTGTGAGGTTGTGGATCTCGGCGTCGATGTGCCCGCGGAGCGGTTTGTTCAGGCAGTGGAGCAGAATGCAGGCGTTCAGATCGTCTGCGTATCCTGCCTGCTGACGACCTCCATGGCAGAAATGAGGCGGATTGTGCGGGCACTCCGGGAAATCCGGAAAAAGCATCATTTTGTAATCATGGTCGGCGGAGGTCCGGTCACACGGGAATTTGCAAAGGAAATCGGTGCCGATATCTATACGGAAAATGCTGCGGAAGCGGCGGAAACCGCATCGGATATCCTGCGTTCCGGGAATACACAGTAAGGAGGGGCTGAAGGATGTTAGAACAACTCAAGAAAGAAGTATACGAGGCCAATATGCTTTTGCCGGCGTACAGGCTGATCACATTTACCTGGGGCAATGTCTCCGGCTACGATCCGGAGAGCAGACTCTTTGTCATCAAGCCCAGCGGCGTGGATTATGACAAGCTGACGCCGGATGATATGGTGGTCGTGAATCTGGACGGTGAAAAAGTAGAAGGAAAGCTGAACCCATCCTCCGATACCGCGACACATGCCGTACTGTACAATCGCTTTCCGGGCATCGGAGGCGTAGTGCACACACATTCCGCCTGGGCGACATCCTGGGCGCAGGCCGGGCGCGGCATCCCCTGTTACGGAACGACCCATGCCGACTACTTCTACGGCGAGATTCCCTGCATCCGCAACCTGACGGCAGAGGAGATCGAGGAAGCCTACGAGAAAAACACAGGTATCGTGCTTGCCGACGGATTTGAGCAGCTGGGGAAGGATCCGATTGCCGTGCCGGGGGCGCTCTGCAAGAACCACGGCGTATTTGCCTGGGGCAAGGATGCCCATGAGGCCGTTCATAATGCCGTTGTCATGGAGGAAGTGGCAAAGATGGCCGCGCGCACGGAAATGCTGAATCCCCATGTAAAGGAGGCGCCGCAGGAGCTGCAGGACAAGCATTACTTCCGCAAACACGGGGCAAATGCGTATTACGGGCAGAAATAAATGAAGGCCGGAATGACAGCCGCAGTGAACCAGGTGAGTCAGGGGACGTATCTCCTGATTCACTTTTTTTTGTGTTTAAGAGAAAGAAAAAACCCACTTTTGAGAGAGAGGAGATACGTCCCATCAACTCACCCGCACCTGCAGACTCAAAGAACTTGTCAAATATGACTGCATACCATATAATGCCTGTCATAACAGTAGGCAATAAACGGAAAGTCCGTCATATATGACGAAGGAGAATCTGAAGATGAGGAAATACATTTCGGTCTTTGTCGCGGCAGCCATACTCTGGACATCTGCCGTCGCGGTAGCTGCGTTACCTGAGGAAGATAAGAAATCACCGGCTGAAGAGGAGGTCCTGATCATATCGGCAAAAAACACTTCATATCCTTTCAAGGCAGGTTTCGGGGAATTGCAGCCGTCATTGCCGGAATTGCCATGATCCTGATAGCGCTGCGCATGCTGGGCATTCCACGGGTTTTGCGCAGCTGGAAGCTATCGGCTTGCCTGATCTTTGTCATGGGTGTTCATATGACTGACGCAGGGCTGGTCCTGTACGGGGTGAATCCCCTCCGTCCGCGCGGTGAAGAGGCTGTTTCAGCCGGCCCGGCGAGGCAGGAGATGAATGACTCAAACCATCAAAAAACAAGTCTTAGTCATCCGTCTAATGCTGCCCGCCTTACCTTCCTGCTCTCTGATTGACAATTCCCCAGATAATCTGATAAGCTGACCTTGCCGCACCAAAAATCGCCTTTATCGCACCAGATACCTGCCTTTGTCACATTATTACAATGACTGATCAAAGCAAAACCAAACTGTCGAAACAAGGACAGGTCTGACCGAGGCAATAGCAGGGACTGGTCAGAGTGAATTCTGCTGACATCAGTGATAATTGTATATGTGCAGGCAAAATCAAGTCTGCACGCAGGGGATATGAGCAATGATGAGTAAAAACACCTGTATAATTTGCTGCAAAACCATCAGTGAAGAGCTGCTCGCTGCCATGGAGAGCACCGGATGTACATTTCCGGTGCTCTGGATCGAATCCGGTCTGCACAATGTGCCCAGAAAGCTGCACAAAGTGCTGCAGGACACCGTTGACGAAGCGGAAAAAACCGGAGCGGAGAGAATTCTGGTGGCCATGGGATTCTGCGGGAATTCTCTGGAGAATCTGAAGACAGAGACCGCGGAGCTGATCCTGCCCCGTGCGGATGACTGCATTACACTGCTGCTGGGTTCATTCCGCAGGCGGCAGCAGATCCAGAATGAGGCCGGGACTTATTTTATGACCAAGGGCTGGATCGAAGGTGAGCGCAATATCATGCGGGAGTATGAGTACACCATGGAAAAATACGGCGAGGAGATGGGAGAAGAGATCTTCGACATGATGTTCGGCAATTACAGGAGGATCGGAATCCTGGAAACCGGATGCTACGATATGGAACCGGTTCTTGCCGAGACAGAACGGATCGCCCGGACACTGCATCTGGCATGGGAGAAGTTCAGCGGCTCCAATGAATATCTGAAGAAACTCATGACCGGGCCCTGGGATGAGGACAGCTTTGTGACGCTGCAGCCCGGAGAAGCGCTGACACTTTCGCAGCTGCGGGTAATCGAGCGCTGAATCCGTATCTGCACGAATAGCCGGGCTGTAATACAGGAGGAAGGCCATTATGCCTTATCCGGACAACACAGCTGCAGGAGTCTCCCGACTCCGTCCAGGAATCCTATCAATGTGAAAACCCCATATGCCCGGATGCGGAAGGGATCCGCTGTCAGCATCTCAGGGAAATCAGCG
>CADBNA010000117.1 GCA_902795835.1 uncultured Lachnospiraceae bacterium
CATGGTCTTGGACGCGATGTATACCTTTTCTCTCATCCCCGAAAAGGCCAGCCCCAGTTTGTGCTCACTGTCAGAATATGCCCTGGCCGTGTCAAAATACCGCATCCCGCCTTCGTAGGCCCGGCGCAGCAGCTTTACGGCCGTCTCATCAGAAACCCGCTGAACCGGCAGCGCGCCAAATGCATTCTGCGGTACGCAGATACCTGTTTTTCCCAATGTGATCTGTCGCATACGTCCTGTACCTCCCTAATCATGCGCTGATCGTTATGTTTCCTCCGCCATACCGCCCCGGCCGCGGCCGGATCCGGCATTCCTACTTAAGCCTGATGCCGTGTCTCTCACACATTTCCTGAAGCTCTCTGTTCAGCTCTCTCTGAACGGTATGGTAATCAACTTCATTGCACTCCGCGATAATGGACAGCGTCATGGTTCCTCCCCCCAGCCTGATAATGCCCTTATAAACGGGACCGCTGATAATTTCAGAAATCCGCCCGCCGATTCCCGGGAGCTCGCTGTCCAGGATGCTCTCAATCTCTCCGACCGGCGTATCTGCGGAAAGGGTGAGCTCTGCGGCATACCAGGAATTCTTGCGGGTCATATTCACAACATTTTTCATGTCCCGGTTCCCGATGATCTTGATATTCCCCCCGCGTCCCTCCAGTTTGGTCGTACGGACGCCGATTTCTATCACTTTTCCGCGGTACCCGGCCACTTCAATAATATCCCCGACCTGATATTCTCCCTCAAAGACAATAAAAATCCCGGCCACCACATCCGTCACCAGATCCCGGAGGCCCAGCGACAGTGCGAAGGTGGCCAGACCCAGGGAGGCAAGAAGCGTAGCGGTATCGATGCCCAGATAGGACAGTGAGACGAACAGAAAGACGATTACGCCGACATAGCTGACCATGTTCAGCAGCAGCCTGCAGATCGTTTCCCCCTTTGTCCCGAGCACACTTCCCAGAACCTGCAGGACAAATCTGCTCACAATGACCAGCACGCCGATCTGGAACAGCAGAAGAAAAATGTTGGTAAGGGCAAACAGGTTCACGCCCCTTGCCCACTGTCCCGACAGCATATATCCGAGCACGGAACTCCCGGCGGACGCATCTGTTCTCCTGCGCAGAAAGGCGGTCCCGAGTACAGCCGCCACAATGATAAACTGAATCGTAAGCACAACAACCGCATAGTGAGCAGGTGCCCTGGTGCCGTACTTCCGCCTTGCAAACCCCCACCGGCGGGAAGGATCAACCGAGAACTTTATCCACCTTCCGGATGCCCTGATCTCCCGGATATCATCCTCCTCCAGCTCTTTCCCGACATCACTGTATCGCTCAAACCCTTTTTTATATCCGGCCAGCATCCAGGCTGCAAGAAGCAGCATGCAGAGAAAACTGCAGCCTCCGGCAACGGCTGCAAATCTGGCGGCGCCGCTGTATACATTCGACTTGTCGGCCGCATAGCAGTAAAATACGCCGTCTTTTTCCAAGGTGGCCGCGTACCTCTGTCGGCCGTTGAATGTATAAAAGCCCTTGTATCCGTCCCGCTTTGCCTCCTCCGGAAAGCCCAGCGCTGCAGCGTCTTTTCCGACAATGCTGCTGTCGCTGGCGTGCAGGATCCTGCCGCTTTCCTCATCTACGGCGAAACAGACCCTTCCCTCTGCCACAAGCATCCTCATGACACTGTCTGTATCCTCCTGTCCGAACAGGGGTGTTCTGGCAGGATCCACTGCCAGCAGAAGGGCGCCGCAGCCGTCATCCACATCCTCCAGGGGGAAGGTCACACCGTACAGTTCTCTCTCCAGACCGGTAAGCTCATCCACGGCAGGGACGAGAGAAACCGTCTCTATTCCCCTGAGCAGCTTTCGGAATTCATACATAGAGGATTCCTCGTCTTCACCCAGTTCCAGGCCATACAGATTTTTGCTGCACAGCATTTCCCTGCCGTCCTGATCATACAGAATGATATAGTCCGTGCCGATCAGACGGTTCATCTCTGCCAGATCATCCTGCGTCTGCAGCGAGGGATTCTGTACGAGGATATCCCGGATCAGCGATGCATGCTGCAGATACAGTTCCGTGCGGGACTCACCGGCAATCTGCTGCCGCTGATATCTGTTCGCCATCTGATCTTCCAGAACATCCAGGGCCCGGTCCACAGTCGCCGACCGGCTGTACAGGCCGGACAGACAGCCGGTATACAGCGCCACGAGAAAGAGTACGGCAGCCGTTCCGGCCGCAAACATCAGTGCTCTTTTCCGGATCGTCTGCGGACGGAACAGATTTTTCTGCTCCTCTGTCAGATCGTGATCCCGTACCAGGACGAACACGTTAAAAATCCAGGTCAGAAAAGTAATCCCGATCACCGCAAAAATCAGACAGCCCACGGCAGCCAGCTCCACCGCCCGGAAAAACGTTCCTGTCAGCGGGGACAGCAGGCATACGAGGGAATGACTGCCCTTCAGTTCATACGCGTTCAGGGCATACGCATTATCGCCAAGCACAATTGCCGCTGCCTCTTCCGGTTTGCCTCCGAAAGAGACTGCCCTTGCCAGCTTCTCCTCTGTAAATCCGTATTGGGCCGGCTCTGTCCACTTCGGAAGGCCGTCGGAAGAATAGGAAATCATTCCGTCCATATAGCTGTCAGCGGAATAAGGATTTGCTATCACAATGATATCGGTATTGAAGGTTTTTTCTATGCCCTTCAAAAAGAATTTGCTGTCAAAGAGATCTGCCGACTCATCCGAATTTGCCGACAGTATATCCCATTCCGCATAAAAACAGTTGTCTGTCACCCGTACATAATACATGAAAGTGGCAGACACTTCTCCGGTTTCCGGATTCTGCTGCATATTCAGAAAAACACTTCCGCTGTCTCCGGAAATCTCTTCAGGCTCCAGCCTCAGGAGATCCGGATAATTCTCAGGCATATGCAGGCCATTCTCATCCAGCAGGAACAGAAAGCCGTCTCCGTAAAAAGCAGGCTGCAGAGCACCCTGCTCCTTTTCTCCTTTCTCACGAAGCGAGACTGCAATCAGGCTGAGCCGGAAGAGATTCTTTTTCTCCAGATCTTCATTAATCTGCAAAGTGATGCGGTCTATATCCTCAATGGCGTCTCTGACCGCGATCCCTTTCAGCTCAGAATCCTCCAGGTCTCTCTCAATGAGGACCCCCATGCTCTCGAGGGAAAACACGACTCCGAAGACGATCGTCAGAATTACCAGCAAAACCAGGCCGGTGATCAGTTTGCTTCTTGCTCTTTTCATCCCGCACTTTCTCCTGCCGTAAGACGCATCCCCGGGAAAGCCTGTCTCCCAGCCTGCAGGGGGAGGGGCCGTCTCCTTCCGGGTGTCCCGGAGGCTTCTCAGCCTTCCACAATCAGATACCGCCCGTCTCCGACGGCAAACACTTCTGCCGCCTCCAGGATGTCCCCGCCCTCCGTGTCAATTCCTTCTTCTTCGAAGTAGTCGGCTGCTTCCTGTGCGGACCCGGCCACGACAGCCAGCATATCCTCCAGGAAAGCGTCAGCTTCTTCCTCATTATCTGCCACGGGTTCCGGAAAGAGCTGTCCCTGTTTCTCCAGAAAACACCTCAGAACCTTCTTATCGTATTTCATATCTCTCCTGCCGTTCTCTGATTTTAATATGCGCGGTTATAATCTTTATCGAAGGAAGCCGCTGATAATCTGCTCTTCGGCCTCGGCCTCCGTCAGACCCAGCGTCATCAGCTTGACCAGCTGCTCACCGGCGATCTTGCCGATGGCCGCCTCGTGAATCAGCGCTGCATCCACGCAGTTTGCGTCCAGCTTCGGTACGGCGACAACATGAGCCTTATCCATGATAATGGCGTCGCACTCTGCATGGCCGGAACACACGGTATTGCCGATGACAGCCGCTTCAAATATCTGCTCCGAACGGTCTCTGGCAACGGAACGGGAGATCACATCCGCGCTGGAGCCCTCTCCGTTCAGGGCAACCTCATATTTGCTGACCGCATACTGGTCGCCGTGGGTCATAAGCCGCTCATGAACGACCATGGAAGCGCCGGCCTTCACGTCCGCTTTTGTCGTGCGGATGGTAGAATCCACGCCCTTGATCTGCACCATCTCCATATCTACGTGGCTGCCCTCATCCTGGTACACCTCTGTCACGGGATTCAGGATGCGCTTGCCGGTGCCGTCGCCTTCCCCGTAGTGCTTTTCAACATACCGGACTTTTGAGTTTTTCCCGACAAAGAAGCGGTGAATGCCGTCGTGCTGGGAGTCTCCGGTTCCGCAGTTGTTGATGCCGCAGCCGGCCACGATCGTCACATCACAGTTCTCGCCGATAAAAAAGTCATTGTACACGGTTTCCTTCAGGCCGCTTTTGCTGAGCACGACCGGGATATGCACGCTCTCATTCTGCGTGTTGTCTTTGATCTTTATATCAATGCCGCTTCCGTTTTCCTTGGAAATGATATCGATATTGGCCGTTGTATTGCGGGCTGCCATTTCACCGTTTGCGCGGATATTGTAGGCGCCTTCCGGCATCTGTTCCAGATCGGCAACCTCACGAAGGATATTTCTCTGAATTGCGTCCAGCATCACTTCACCTCCCCTTCCAGTCTGTCACAGGAGCTGTTCACCGCCGAAGACGTGCCAAGCAGCGAAGGAAGCAGCTGTTCCCGCGGTCCCTGCCGCAGCACGCTGCCGTCCTGGATCACCACAATCTCGTCTGCGATATTCAGGATGCGCTCCTGATGAGAAATGATCATCACCGTGCCGTTCATGCGCGTGCGGATATTTTCAAAAATCTGGATCAGGTTCTGGAAGCTCCACAGGTCAATGCCGGCTTCCGGCTCGTCAAAAATCGAGAAACGGGTACCCCTGGCAAGAACCGTGGCGATCTCAATTCTTTTCAGTTCGCCGCCGGACAGGGATGCGCTCACCTCCCTGTGAATATAATCTCTGGCGCACAGGCCCACGCGGGACAGATAATCGCAGGCCTGGGAGATGGACAGCTGTCTTCCGTCCTTCCTTCCTGCCGCCAGCCGGAGCAGGTCGATTACCTGCAGGCCTTTAAAATGCACCGGCTGCTGAAAGGCGAAGCTGATGCCCATTTTCGCCCG
>CADBNA010000118.1 GCA_902795835.1 uncultured Lachnospiraceae bacterium
ATCGGCACACTTGACCAGCTTCTGCCACTTGTAAGAACCGTATTTTTCGGAGTATTCCCCATAGATCGGGGCGAACTCCTCCATGACATCGATGACCTCCTGACTGCCGATCCGAAGTCCAGCCGCTTTTAAAAAGTTCAGGTCGAAGGGGGTGTTGTAGCCCCCGATCCTGTCGGCAGAATCAAGGATCGCCTGCAGGCGGGGAAGGTAAGCGGTGATCGGCGGGCATTTCGCCACCATCTCCGGAGAGATGCCGTTCACCTTCTGCGCACCGGGCCAGCTGAGTCGACGCAGTGGGCGCAAGTACTCGTTAAAAACGAGTTCCCCGTTTCCATCGACGATGGAGACCTGGAGAAGGTCATCTTTCATCCAGTCAAGGCCAGTCGTCTCGGTATCGAGGACAATCAGCTCCCTGTACGGTTCCGGGTTCGCTGCAGCGAGCCTGGGAAGAACGCGGACGGCCTTCCGGTGACGGATCCGCAGGATCATATTTTTTAAAAACGTGAAAATTCTCATGCGTTACCTCCTTTTCTATTATGCGATAAGAGCTGACTTGTTGTCTGCCTTTTCCTGCTGTTTTCTGAACATGCCCGCTTTTTCTGAAAGCACTTCAACATCATCCCTGCTGATCTGGTCGACAAGCATGTCGGAGAGCGTTGACAAGGCTTCTGCCGCGCTTGAATATGTAAGTGGCGCATTGGATGTAGAAAGCCAGGTATTTGTGACTGCGAGAAAGCAGTCGTGATCAGGGACCTCATTTGGTGTAAGAGCCCTTCCCAGAAGAGCAGAGATGGCTTCTCTGGCACTCTGGCAAACCATCGACCGCGTTTCCTCCGAATCGATAGCCTCATCGAACCGGGATCCTGCCTCCAGCATTTTTTCAACGGCCATTTTCACCGACAAAAACTCCACCGGCTCCGTTGCCCGCAGTCGCGGAAAACCGCCATAATCAGGGGAAACACACATGTCCCGGAGGGCGGAAAGAACTTCTGCCCGGCTATAAAATGCCACAGGCCACGGCCAGCCGGAACCGAACTCGGCAGCTCCGAACTCGTCGACGCAGCGGACGGCATATTCCTCACCAGATTCCTCCTGCAGGCGGGGAGCCCGGTCAGAAAGCCAGCTGTCGGAGATGTCTACATAGCAGAGTCCGAACAGGAAGTTATCCTCCTGATCAGGGTTAGGCTCACAATAGATGACATGGTAGCAGCTCGCAATGGAATCCTCCCTCACAAGCCTGCCCCGTTCAAAAAAATCTACATCCCCAAAGGACATGTATCCCTGATTATAGGGCTCATTATCAAAAAAGATCATGCCTGTAACCTCCTCAAAAATAAAAAAGCAGGCAGACCGAAAAGATCTCGGAATGCCTGCTCACCACCTGTTATTCTTCCTCACCATCACGACGGTTCGTGTTGATGATGATTTCCTTGTCATCGTCGATTCGGACCCAGAACTTTCCATCTTCCCACTCGAAGTGGGCTTTAGTTGCTCCGGGAAAGAACTGACCGAAACCGTTGCCCCCGGCAGGTTCCCATACGTCAGTGGGTATCATTTCCATGGGAATAACACAGATGCAACCGGTCTCCACATAGAAACAATACTTTTCGGCATCATCAACATAGTAGCCGTCCCCGCGGGAGACATTGCCGACAACAAAACTCACTTCACGGCCAGGACTTTTAAAAACACCGGATCCGTACCCACACTTGCCCCAGTAGTCATAGTCATGACCGCCCAGGACATACCAGCTATCTCCTACATAAAAGCCGACAGAGCTGGCAAGTTCAGCAACGATACCGTCTTCATCGGTGACATGCCGTGGAATGACAAATTCCATGTAATCCTCCTTTTGCAGGCGGTTTCCTGAGTTTCTGGCAGCCGCCTGCTGAATCTCACCACCAAAGCAGGATGACCTGCCGGCGGATTTTCTCTTTGACCCACTCCGGGAGCGGTTCCGGATCCCCGTCGATGCTGCCGTCTTCCCTGATACAGAAGAAGGCAGACTCTCCCGAATCCATCTTCGCCAACGCGTCGTCAGAAAAGATGAAATCGCCATGGAAATCGCATCGCTTCGCTGCTCCCAGGGTGCGGGTCTCCTGAATGGTTCCATCAGCCAGAGAAACGGTTCCGCACCAGAAGCGCTTCCTCTTATAAACCGCATGGCACTTCATGGGCATCACCCGAGAATGACCACATCATCGGGTCGTTCCCGTCATGGAACTGCCCCTGATAGGCGCGGATCTCTTCCGGATCCGAAAGGAACCCGAAGAAGAGGGTATGAAAGCCGTTCCCCTCGTCGTCTGAGATGAGGACGGTCTTATCGCCATTCCCGGCCTTTACCTGCTCCTTACAGATTTCCAGCAGCCGCTTTACCGTTACGGGCACCGCGCCTTTTGAAGCATCTTCGTTCTCAAGGTAAGCTTCAAAATCATTCCAGCCGGGCTCCGTGTAAAGTACAGTGTCGAGCCGGTGCCCTGTTTTTTCGCAGTAACCGCAGATCTGCTGCCATTTCTCGTCACCGAGTTCCCGGTGAATGCTTTCAAAATCCTGCAAAATGCTCACGCAAATCTCCTTTCCGGCCGGCTTTTGCCGGCCATTGCATCAGCAAACTCCCTGTACATGCGCGTATACTCGTAGGAGTTGCTGAAAACAAGTTTCGCCCGCTCATAGAGCGGGCGTTCAAATCTCATTGTTGCCTCCAGTTCCCCGGGGACATCCCGTCCCAGAGGACAGCCGCAGCACCCGGTCCTCTTCAGGCCATAAGCGCCGTAGCAGTCGCTGTGAACGACCCCAAACCGCAGTTCATATTGCAGGCGGTCGGACCGTGTCCAGTGGAAGAGGGGACGGAACTCGCCACAGCGGCCGTTGTACCCGGTGTAACAGTCGGAGTAGGCAACGGCACGCTGTCCGCCTTCAGCTCTCCGCACACCGGATACGTTGAGGTCTGCACGGTATTCCCGGATCATTTCCCGGACTGTCTGCATCTTCACGTCCCTGCAGCAGCAGTCCGAGATCCGGAACCAGGGCGGGTTCTGGATCATGAATTCCTTAAGTCCCCGGCGCTGCCCGATGTTGAACATCGAGCC
>CADBNA010000119.1 GCA_902795835.1 uncultured Lachnospiraceae bacterium
CCCACTGACAACAAAAGGAGGTCCCATGAGAAAACTGAAGCACCTTCGACACCTGATGTCGCCCCTCGACTTTTCCGCAGAAGAGCTGGATCAGTTGATGGACCTGGCCATCGCCATGAAGAACGACCCGGAAAAATACGCCCATGTCTGCGACGGCATGCGCATCGCGACACTGTTCTATGAGCCCAGCACCCGGACGAGGCTGAGCTTCGAATCCGCCATGCTGAACCTGGGCGGCAATGTCATCGGTTTTCATTCTGCCGAGAGCAGTTCCGTCTCCAAAGGAGAGAGCGTTGCCGATACCATCCGCGTAGTCATCAGCCTGCATGCGGATATCGCAGCCATGCGGCATCCGAAGGAAGGCGCACCCATGGTAGCCGCTTCCCATTCCACCATCCCCGTGATCAATGCCGGAGACGGCGGACATCAGCATCCCACGCAGACACTGGGAGACCTCCTGACCATCCGTTCCCTGAAGGGCAGGATGGACAATCTGACGGTAGGCCTCTGCGGAGACCTGAAATTCGGCCGCACTGTGCATTCCCTGATAGAGGCGCTGGTGCGCTATCCCGGCATTCGTTTCGTGCTGATCTCTCCGGAAGAGCTCCGCATTCCGTCCTATGTCAAGGAGGACGTTCTGGACCGGAATCACATTCCCTATGAAGAAGTGATCCGCCTGGAAGAAGCCATACCGAAGCTGGACATCCTGTACATGACCAGAGTGCAGAAGGAACGCTTCTTCAATGAGGACGACTATGTACGCATGAAGGATTTTTATATTCTGGATGCGGCAAAGATGGAGCTGGCAGGCGAGGACATGCAGGTCATGCACCCGCTCCCGCGTGTAAACGAGATATCTGTCGAGGTCGACAATGACCCGCGTGCGGCGTATTTCCGGCAGATGGAATACGGCATGTACATGCGCATGGCACTGATCTACACACTTCTGGAACTGGGGGAGGAATCATCATGCTGAACGTAGGCGCGATCGAAGAAGGATTTGTTCTGGACCATATCAAAGCCGGCAAGGCCATGACGATCTATCACGACCTGAAGCTGGATCAGCTGGACTGCACGGTGGCCATCATCAAAAACGCCCGCAGCGAGGTCATGGGCAAGAAGGACATCATCAAGGTTGAGTGTCCGATCGACCAGCTGAATCTGGACATCGTCGGCTTCATCGACCACAACATTACCGTAAATGTGATTGAAAACGGCGAGATCATTGCGAAAAAGAAGCTGCAGCTTCCGAAAGAAATCCGCAATGTCATCCGGTGCAAGAACCCCCGCTGCATCACATCCATTGAGCAGGGGCTGGATCAGGTGTTTATCCTGACGGATCCGGAAAGGGAGATCTATCGCTGCCGGTACTGCGAAGAAAAATATCACGGATCCAGAAACAAATGATCACTGACCGGAGGCAATATGGATCATATCATTTCTAAACTGCTGATCTACGGCAGCCTGCCGGAGGACAGCATTCTCGCCCAGATGGGAGACATCTGCCGGCAGACCAGGGAACACACCCAGTCCAGAGACGAGCTGATCGCCCGGTGCTACCGGCAGGTCAAGCGCATACTGGTTGTCGCTACGGATTATGGGTTTGATACGAATCTGTGGCACAATTACCTGACCTTTGTGCTGATTACCGATGAAAATCCTTTCAGCCTGACCTGCGAAAAGGAAGGGGCCCGGGACGGCAGCGTGAATTATTTCGCCAAAAACGATTTCCGGGCGTTTCAGGAGCTGTTCCGCTATGATTTCCGATGGCTGGAGGTGGAACTGGGAATAGACTGCTTCTCCCATATCCTGCACTACCGGGCAATCGGAAAGCCCGAGCTGATGTACAACAAGAATGTGAGCGAAAAGGTCCGCTCCCTCAGTCTGAAGCTTGCGGCTGCAGCGGATGAAGATGCCTTTTTTGACCGCGTTACAGGCTTTTACAGAGACTTCGGCGTAGGCATGTTCGGACTGAACAAGGCTTTCCGCGTTTTCCCGGACGGCCGAGGCGATGTGCGCTTCCAGGCTATCAACAACATGGAGCGCGTCATGCTCGACGACCTGATCGGGTACGAAATCCAGAAAAAG
>CADBNA010000120.1 GCA_902795835.1 uncultured Lachnospiraceae bacterium
ATGGAAGTTCTTGGCTTCCCGCAGTTCCCGACAGTGAACGGCGGCTCACGGCAAGGAAGCCGGTCATCTGCAAAGACTCTGAAGTGAGAACGCCTTCAGCCGTTTCCGGTGAGAAAGGGAACTCCGGGAAGCTTAGAACTTCCTGTGCCCGGAGAACCTGAGGGACAGACGGCATTGCCGTCCCCGCAGGCGTACGTAAAGCAATTGCTAAAAGGAGGCCATCCATGAAAATATTCATAGGCGGCGATTTCGCCCCCACGGAATTTACGGAAAAGGATTTCTGGCTCGGGAATGCCGAAAAGCTCTACACGAAGGAACTGCTTTCCTATCTGCAGGGCTTTG
Organism: uncultured Lachnospiraceae bacterium; assembly: GCA_902795835.1. The sequence continues at coordinate 343 of CADBNA010000120.1, forward strand.
ACTTCCGTATCTTTGATTTCGAATGCTGCTTTGACGGCGCCGGCTCACCCATCCGCAAGCACGGCCCCCTGCTGACGGCTCCTGCCGCCTGCATGGCGGGTATCCTGCCCCTGCATCCTTCTCTGATGGTGCTTGCCAACAACCACAGCGCAAACCTGGGCGCGGCCGGTTTGATGCATACCATTGAAACCTTTTCAGAGCAGGGCATTCCATGCGTGGGTGCCGGCATTCCGGAAGAGGCGTCCCGGCCGTATATCCTGGAGAAGGATGGCATACGGGCCGGCATCTATGCCTGCGCGGAGCATGAGTTTACCTATGCCACAGCAGACAGGGCGGGTGTAAATGCCTATGATCCTCTCCGGACCTTCGATGAGATCCGCGAGCTGAAGGCGTCCTGTGACTATGTGATTGTGATCTACCACGGCGGTATCCTGGACTGGCGCTATCCGGCGCCGGAGGAGCAGCGGGCATTGCGGAAGATGGTGGACTGCGGCGCAGACCTGGTTGTCTGCCAGCATACGCATTGCATCGGGTGCCGGGAGATTTATCACGGCAGGACGATTCTGTACGGCCAGGGAGATTTTCTGTTCGCCAGACCGACGAGAAATGATCTGCGCTTTTCCGGTCTTCTGCTGGAGGCGGAGCTGACAAAAGAGGAGATCCGGGTGTCTTACCGTGTGAGGGTAAAACCGAAAGACACGATCCGTCTTGCGGATCCGGAAGAGGAACAGCAGATCCTGCAGGCTTTTGAAGAAAGAAGCAGGGAGCTGGGCGATGAAGGCGCCCTCCGTAAGCGGTTCCAGGAATATGTGGATTTCCGGAGACCGCAGAACATGGATACCATTGCCGGACGCAGCCTCCTGTACAAGGTTTATAACAAGGCAACCAGACACAGACGGAGGGAGGACTGGTTTTTCCGGGAGTACGGTAAAGACCAGCTGCTGCGGCTGGTGAACTTTATTGAATGCGAGACGCACAGAGAGACGCTTCTGGCATTTCTGAAACAGTCTGCGGGGGTTGGAGATGATTGACAGGGTTGAAAAATCGAGATGTACCGGCTGCGGCGCCTGCGCGGCGGCATGCCCGAAGGGGGCCATCTCTCTCCGGGAGGATGAGGACGGCTTCCTCTTCCCCGCAATTGACAGCGCGGCATGTGTAAACTGCAGCCGTTGTGAAAGTGCCTGTCCTGCGCTCCGGAAGCCGGAACGGACAAGGCCCCGTGCCGTGTACGCGGCCGCTGCCTCGAGTGAGCGTGTGCTCATGAAGTCTGCGTCCGGAGGGGCTTTTACATCTCTGGCAGAGCATTTTCTGGGACAGGGCGGAGTGGTATACGGCTGCGCAATGGTCTTCGGCGGACAGCCCGGACAGACAGTATCGCTGGAACATATCCGGGTGTCAGACAGAAGAAGCCTGTCTGCTCTGTCGGGATCCAAATATGCGCAGAGCCGGTCGGATACCGCCTTTACGCAGGTGTGCAGAGATCTCCGGGAAGGACGGAGAGTCCTGTTTTCCGGCACGCCCTGCCAGTGCGCCGGACTGCGTCAATACCTACAGGCTGAAAAAGTGGAAACAGAATCGCTGTTTACCGCCGATATTCTCTGTCACGGCGTGCCTGCCCAGAAACTGTTCCGCCGGTATCTGGAGTATCTCGGGAAAAAATCCGGGGGAACGGTTACAGCTTATCAGTTCAGGGACAAGCGGAGAGGCTTTACGTATTTTCCTCTCTACCGTCTTGAAAAAGCGGGAAAGGAGAGGTGGATCCGCCTGGCTACGATGGAAGAGGGATACTGGTATCTGTTTCAGAATTCTCTGGCGAACCGGGAGAGCTGCTACAGCTGCCCCTACGCTTCTGCAGAGCGCTGCGGCGACGTTACACTTGGCGACTACTGGGGCATTGAGCAGGCCCATCCGGAACTGCTGACAACCGGCGGCGGACCCCTGCGCCGGGAGAAGGGCATTTCTCTTCTGCTTGTGAACACCGCACAGGGAGAACAGCTGCTGGAGCGGTGCGGACAGGACCTGCAGCGCTTCCCAAGCACGCTGGATGCAGCCATGGTCAGGGGAGATGCACTCAGACAGCCGTCTGCCATTCCTCCGGGACGGGAGGAGACTTTGCGGCTTCTGCGGGAAAAGGGATATGCAGGTGCTCTTTCCCAGGTTAAGAAAATCATGGGGACTGGATATCTGAAGAGCGTTATGAAAGAGAAGGTGAAAACCGTCCTGCAGGAGCGGCGGGGCAGCTGACTACTTGCAGGTATTACGGCAGATATGTTAAAATGCTGTAAACCTATCGTTTCAGAATAAATGACTGAGAGGACATGGAATATGAAGGGAATTATTCTGGCCGGTGGATCCGGCACCAGGCTGTATCCGCTGACCAAGGTTACATCTAAACAGTTGCTGCCGGTTTATGATAAGCCGATGATTTATTATCCGCTGTCTGTGCTGATGAATGCCGGAATCCGGGATATTCTGATCATTTCCACACCGGCGGACACGCCCCGTTTTGAGGAACTTCTGGGGGACGGACACCCGTTCGGAATTCACCTGCAGTACCGGGTGCAGCCTTCTCCGGACGGACTGGCCCAGGCATTTATCATCGGAGAAGAGTTTATCGGTGATGACACTGTGGCCATGGTTCTCGGGGACAATATTTTTGCGGGCCACGGACTGAAAAAAAGACTTCGGGCAGCAGTTGAAAATGCCGAGAATGACCGCGGCGCCACCGTTTTCGGATACTATGTGGATGATCCCGAGAGATTCGGCATAGTCGAATTTGACGAAAGCGGCAGGGCTGTTTCCATCGAAGAGAAGCCGGAACATCCGAAAAGCAATTACTGTGTGACGGGACTGTATTTTTACGATAACCGTGTCGTAGAATATGCGAGGAATCTGAAACCCTCTGCGCGCGGGGAGCTGGAGATCACGGACCTGAACAGGATCTACCTTGAAAATGGTGAATTGAATGTGGAACTTCTGGGACAGGGCTTTACCTGGCTTGACACCGGAACGCACGAAAGCCTGGCGGATGCCACGAACTTCGTAAAGACTCTTGAACAGCATCAGCACAGGAAAATTGCCTGTCTGGAGGAGATCGCATTCCTGAACGGCTGGATCGGCCGTGAAGACCTGATGGAAGAGTATGAGCAGCTTAAGAAGAACCAGTACGGACAGTATCTGCTGGATGTGCTGAACGGAAAGTACGTAGATATTCTGAACAACCGGTAACTTGAGAGGATCAGGATGCGGACACAGAAGCAATGGATAAAACATCTGGACTTTACGGTCCTCGATATGGCAGTCACGGCCCTGGCTTTTCTGTGCGCCTGTGCACTGCGTCCGGGCGCGGTTTCCGTGCTGCTGCGTGAGGCTGTCTACCGCAATACGCTCGTCGGCCTTGTGGCTGCAGCCGGTGTCATCGGGCTTCTGTTCCAGGTGCACAGGAATATCCTCAGACGCTCCGCCTGGAAGGAATGTACGGAAACGCTCAAATTTGTATTGCTTCTGGCAGTTATCATTTCTTTCTGGAATTATATCAGCAAGGTCAGCAATGAGCTGTCCCGTTTTGTCTTCGGCGTATGGATTCTGCTGGATTTCGGCATGCTTTTTGCTGCCCGCTGCCTGTATAAGACATTGCTTAACAGACGGATCAGGGCCGGAAACCGGCTGCCCAGACTGGTCCTGATTGCCGATGGCAGGGATGCGGACAGACAGCTGGCCGTTTACCGCACAAAAGGGGAGAAACAGTTCCGGATAGCCGCACTGGCTGTCTTTTCCGGTGCGGAAAACGCCGCGGAAGCAGGAACCGTTATGGCGCAGGAGGGTATTCCTGTTCTTCCCGGGAAAGAGGCTCTGTACGATTTTATGCAGACGGAAGTGGTGGATGAAGTGCTGATCGCAGATTCCGCCCTCCTGAGAGACGACGAACTGCTGCAGAGTCTGATGAGCGCTGGGATGACAATATACATCAGCCTGGATGAGATCGGCGAGGTCCTTCCCAACAAGCACATGGACAGGATCGCGGACCAGATTGTCCTGGCGTCGACAGTCCAGCCGTTTTCTCCCGAGCAGATGATTCTGAAGCGCCTGGCAGACATACTGATTGCCCTGGTGGGACTTGCCGTAACGGGCGTTGTTTTTGTGATCTTTGCGCCGATTATCGTGATACAGTCTCCCGGCCCTGTCTTTTTCTCGCAGATTCGCGTGGGCATGAACGGCAGGCGGTTCCGGATGTATAAGTTCCGCTCCATGTACCCGGATGCCGAGGCCAGAAAAGCAGAACTGATGGAACAGAACAGGATGAAGGGAGGTATGTTCAAGATAGACAACGATCCGCGTGTAATACCGATCGGACGTTTCATGAGGAAGTATTCGCTTGATGAACTGCCGCAGTTTTATAATGTACTCCGCGGAGAGATGAGTGCCGTAGGCACCAGACCTCCCACGGTAGACGAATGGGAGCAGTACAGTCTGGAACACCGGGCCCGCCTGTCCATGAAGCCGGGTGTTACGGGGCTCTGGCAGGTAAGCGGCCGCAGCGATATCGTAGATTTTGACGAAGTGGTTTCTCTGGATATGAAATATATCCGTGAATGGAATATCCGTAAAGACCTCAAGATCATTCTTCAGACGATCCGGGTTGTCTTTACCGGAAGCGGGGCATACTGAGTGATCAAAGCTTTCATGTTTTTCATCCTGTGCCTGGTGTTCCCCTGGATCATCGGCACACTTATTCTGCCGGACAGAGAGCAGGCTTTCTGTACGGCAGCATATCGGATCATCGGGGGCAATACCGGCATGTGGGCTGTATTCCAGCTGCTGGCAGTGCCTGCGGTTCTGCTGCAGGTTCCCTTTCACACACTGGTCAGGCTCTGGACGGGGGCGCTGCTTCTCCTTCTGGGGCTGTTTGCCATTTTTTGCAGGAATCCGGCTTTTCGCAGAAAAGCTTTTTTCATGAGACGGACAGCGGCAGAAGACGCTGCTGAAAAAGAACCGCTGCCGGCCGGAAACCGTGTGACCCTGTGCCTGCTTATTCTGGCGTCACTCATTCTGATTGGCGGCCAGTGCCGGAGGTACCTGTTCGAAGAGCATATTGATGATGATGACTCGAGGTTTATTGCCAGTGCCGTTTCGGCATATCAGCACGATACGATGCTTTTGGAAAACCCCGCTACAGGGGAGGTAAAGCCGAGGCCGGAAGGGGAACTCGTCAAAGACGCCGCCTCTCCCTGGCCGATGTATCTGGCTGCACTTTCCGCACTGGCGAATGTACACCCGGCGATTACGGCCCATACGGTGCTGCCGGCGTATCTTCTTCTTTTGCGCTATCTGGTGATCTGGTGTGTGGGAAGCGCGCTTTTTGCGGAAGGGAAAAGCCGGAAGGCACAGCCCCCTTCCTCTGAAAAGCAGGCGTGGTTCCTTCTTTTCTCCGCAGCCGCCCTGCAGTTTTTCGGCGGGTCGGTCCATACCGCGGGCGCTTTTGCCCTGACCAGGATCTGGCAGGGAAAAGCCGTGCTGGCGGCGGTGATGATACCGTGGATCCTGCTGCTGACCTATGGCAGCGAGTGGACGGGAGAGGCTCTTTCCGCGAAAGCGCTTATTGCCGCTTCGGCTGCCGCCTGCCTGCTTTCCGGCATGGGAATCCTGATGGCAGGCGCTCTGACCGGAAGTTATGCCCTGTGGAAGGCCCTGACTGAACGGAGGCTTTCCTCTGCAGCCCCGCCGCTGCTCTGTGCTCTGCCCTGTCTGGCCTATGGTCTGGTGTATATGATTCTTCGGTAGGAGGCACGCGATGCTAAGAGAAGCCTGCGCGGAGCTGTATCTCGCATTCCGGCAGAGTGCCGGAGGAAATTATTACTGGATCCTGTATGCGGTCTCATTGCTGTATCTTTTCTGTTTTGAGCCGGAAAAGCGGAAAACGTTTGTCTATCCCTCCATATTTGCCGTTGTGCTGCTTTTCAATCCCGTTGTTTTCGGACTGATCTGGATGCGGATATCATATTCTCACTGGAGGCTTTTCTGGATGATTCCGGTAACCGGGACGATCTGCACGGCCGGCGTCAGCCTGGTCTGCAGGATGTCCTCAGAGATCCGCAGAATAGCGGCAGGTGCAGCGGTCATCCTGCTTCTTGCAGCGGCCGGCAGGAACGTTTATCAGACGGATTACTGCCGCTTTGAAAAGGCGCACAATCTGTTCAGACTGCCGGAAGAGGCTGTGGCGGCTGCGAGCATCCTGCTGGAGCAGGAAGAACAGCCCCGTGCCGTTGTTACCAGCGGACTGTTCTGCTATCTCCGTCAGTACAGCGCAGACATACAGATGCTCTACGGACGGGATACGCAGGGGTATATCCACAGGATTGAAGATGAGAGTATGGCAGTTTACCGGATGCTGGATGAGGAGCACCCGGACTTTGGCCGCATCGGGGATGAGATGATGCGCCTGGATTACAGCTATCTGGTGCTCTGGGACGGGGGAAAGTACGACACAGAGAAGATGAATGCAGACGGCTTTGAGAAACTTGGAGAGACGGGGATTTATACAATCTGGCGTCTGGCCCGGAACTGAACGGCGCGGGAGAAACTGCCCCGGTTCAGAATATGATTTCCGGACAGACGGAACCGGATACAATTCGGGAGAAAAAAGTGTACAGAGGGAAAGCGGAACCGGCGCTTTATGCGCAGCTGATGGACAATCTGAAGCAGCAGAATGAAGAATACCGGCAGCTTTTGCAGTCAGAGATTTACCAGGCCGGGTCTGTGGCAGTCAGACTGAAAAACAGTCTGTCCAGAGCCGATATCGGAAGCATGATCCGGTTTGCAAAAAGCAGACATCCCGGAAAGGAGTTTGCCCTGTACGACCAGGTGCAGCTGCCTGAACGGCCTGCGGAGACGCCGATTCTGCCGGAAGAGTATTTTTCTGATGAACGGATTGCCGTGTACAGCTGCCTGTTCGGGAAGGGCGACCACATACAGGAACCTGTCTGCCGGCCGGACAATATTGATTACTATATGATCACGGATCAGGAGCTTTCGCCGGCGTCTGCGTGGACACCGCTGGAGTGGCAGAACCTCTGCGATGCTTCCTGGACGCCGGCCATGAAAAACCGGTATTTCAAGATGCATCCGGATGTCCTGTTTCCCTCATACCGGTATTCCATCTATCTGGATGCGAATATCCGGGTGATAACAGACCTGACGCCGTATATCTGCAGAGTGGGGACTGCCGGTCTCGCCTTGCACCACCACTCCAGGCTGGACTGTGTGTATGATGAGCTGACCATGGTTGTGGCAATGAAAAAGCTGGGCGCCGCGGACGCGGAACGGTACCGGAAGTATCTGGAACACCAGGGGATGCCGGCGCATTACGGCCTCCTGGAGGGCAATGTGATCGTGCGGGAGCATCATGCAGAGAGCTGCAGGAAAATCATGGACCGCTGGTGGGAGCAGTTCCGCAGACGTGTGTCCCGGGACCAGGTATCGCTTCCGTACGTATTGTGGAAATCGGGAATTGCCGTGGACAGTGTCGCCGGGCTGGGAGGCAATGTGTATGAGAACACAAGTCTGCGCGTCAGCAGGCATATATCCAGGAATGAGGAATAGACAGATATCTGTCACAGAATAATCCATATGGCCGGGAATCCGGCGGAGGTAAATCATCAATGAAAAAAGTCATTATCATCGGAGCCGGGCCGGCCGGCCTGACAGCAGCATGGGAGCTTCTGGATCGCTCGGATGAATACAGCGTGCTTGTGCTGGAAGAAAGCGAGACGTTCGGAGGCATCTCCAGAACGGTATCCTGGCACGGAAACCGGATGGATATGGGAGGACACCGTTTCTTTTCAAAAGTGCCCGAGGTCAATGAATGGTGGCAGAAGATGCTCCCCATGCAGGGCGCTCCCGCAAAAGATGATCTCATCCTGGACCGGAAGGTTTCTCTTTCCAAAGGGGGGCCGGATCCCGAGCAGACAGATGAAGTCATGCTGAAGAGAAACCGTCTGTCCCGTATTTTTTTCAACGGGAAATTCTTTGACTATCCCATCAGCATGAAGATGGAAACCATCCGCAACATGGGTTTCCTGACCACTGCAGAGGCAGGCTTCAGCTATCTGGGAAGCGTAATGCGCAAACGGGAAGAGAAAAGCCTGGAGGACTTCTATATCAACCGTTTCGGGAAAAAGCTGTATTCCATGTTCTTTGAAAACTATACGGAAAACCTGTGGGGAAGACATCCCTCCGGAATTTCGCCCGAGTGGGGCGCACAGCGGACAAAAGGTCTCTCCATAACGGCTATTCTGAAAGACATGACGGGAAAGGCGCTCCACGTAAAGAACCGGCAGGTTGAAACTTCACTGATAGAGGAGTTTGCCTACCCGAAGTACGGTCCCGGACAGCTCTGGGAACTCACGGCGGAAAAAGTGCGCGCAAAGGGCGGAACGATTCTCTGCGGCGCCAGAGCCGTAACAGTGCATCTGGACGCCGAAGGACGCGCGGCCGGCGTGAGCTATGAAAAAGACGGGGCCGTGATCCGGGAGGACGGAGATTATGTGATTTCATCCATGCCCCTCAAAGACCTGGTGGGCGGCATGGAGAATGTACCGGAGGATATCGCCCGGATTGCAGCCGGCCTTCCCTACAGGGATTATATGACCGTCGGCGTGCTGCTGCCGAGTGACCGGCTGCTGCTGAAAAATGAGACAAAAATCCGGACCGTCGGCAACATCGTGCCGGACGACTGGGTCTATGTTCATGACCGCTCCGTGCAGATGGGCCGGTTCCAGATATATAATAACTGGTCGCCTTATCTGGTAAAGGATCTGGAGCACACAGTGTGGATGGGCCTGGAGTATTTCTGCAATGAAGGCGATGCCATGTGGTCCATGTCAGACCGCGAATTCGCGCATATGGCAATCCGGGAGATGAAGCAGATGCGTCTGATCCGGAACCTGTCAGATGTGAAAGACTATCATGTGGAGAGGGTAAAAAAAGCCTATCCCGCCTATTTTGACACGTATGAAAATATTGATGAACTGAGAGCATGGCTGGATACGATCCCGAATCTGTACTGTGTGGGCAGAAACGGCCAGCACCGGTACAACAATCTGGATCATTCGATGTGCACCTCCTTTGAGGCGGTAAAAGCGCTGATAAGCGGAAATCCGGATAAATCCGCAATCTGGAATGTCAATACAGAGAGCGAGTACCATGAAGAGGAGAAAACGGGCAGGTGATGAAACGTCCTTCCATAGAAATCGTGTATGAGGTCCTGTATCTGGCATTCCTGGCACTGATTACATTCGCCGGATTTCTGAATACGACAATGTTTCCGTACCGGTTTTCCAAAAGAACCATGCTGGTGATCAGCATCTGCCTGCTGATTCTGATCTGCGTCTTCTTTGTGCTGCGGAGGATTCCCTGGAAGGACGGAAAGTTCCTCTGTGCCGCGGCGGTATGTCTGGCCATGACTCTCTCATGGAAGCAGACCGGTCACGGCTTTTTGCTGGAACTGGGTCTGCTTATTCTGGGAGCGTACGGCATTTCCTTCCGGCACATCCTGAAGACGTATCTGGGCGTATCGCTGCCTTTTCTGGCAGTGACTGTCATATCTGCCCTGACCGGCCGTATAGAGAACCTTGTCTATTACCGGGGCGATCAGATCCGCATCGCTTTCGGCATCCATTATCCGACAGACTTTGCGGCACATATCTTTTTTCTTATCTGCTGCTGGGTGTGGCTGCGGAACAGGGCTGTTTCCTGGGCAGAGATCACCGGCATCCTGATCACGGCATGTTTCTGCGCGCAGTATTGCGGAGCGCGGACAACGGCTGCTGTTCTGGCGCTCATGTTTTTCCTTCTGGCCGGCACCGTTTTCCTTGCGTCAGAAGATGCCAGAGCAGGCAGGGAGGTTTTCTCCCCCGCACGCCGGCCGGTGCGTCTGCTGCTGTTCCTTTCTGTGCCGTTTTCCTGTCTGGCATCCCTGGCTCTTTCCAGGCTTTACCGCGATGACCGGTCACTGCTTGTCAGGCTGGATCATATCCTGCACAACCGGCTGCACCTTGGCAGAACCGCTTTTGAGCGCTATCCTCTGAAGGCCTTCGGACAGGTCATCAAGATGCAGGGAAGCGGGGGATCCACAGAAGGTGTGGAGGACTATTTTTTCCTGGACAGTTCATATATGTATATCCTGATGTGTCTGGGAATCGTCGTGCTGCTGGCCGTGATGATGATCCTGATCCGGGAAGCGGCAGCAGACCTTCTTTGTGGTGAATGGATCTGGCTGATGATTCTCTCCTGCATCTGTATGGAGTGCTTTATGGAACACCATCTGATCACGATCGGGTATCATCCGTTCCTGCTGCTTCTGGCGGCAGACGGAGGAACGGCTGCCGGAAGGAATCTCTTTCCCGGGAGAAAGAGGGCAGAGAAGAACACCGGAGAACCGGAATAATGAATAAAAAACCGGGGAGCTTGGGAACTATGCGTCACATTTTTATCATCGGAAGCAAAAGCATCGGGCAGTACGGGGGATTTGAGACCTTTGTCGACAGGCTGACAGAGCAGCACCGGGAAGACAGTGCACTGCAGTATCACATTGCCTGCAAGGCAAACGGCGACGGATGCATGGATGAGAGCAGACTGTCCGGCGTCTCTGACAGAAGAACGGAAGACGGGGCGCAGACATTCCGCTACCACGGCGCCCATGTGTTCAAGCTGCCCGTGCCGGATATCGGCCCTGCCGTGGCAATCTGGTATGATCTCGCCGCCTTGCGCTGGTCTGTCCGGTATTGCAGGAAGAACGGGATCAGGAAACCTGTTTTTTATATCCTGGCCTGCCGTATCGGCCCGTTTATCCGTCCTTTTGCGCGGCAGATCCACGGGCTTGGAGGCGTGTTTTTCCTGAATCCCGACGGCCATGAGTGGAAGAGGGCAAAGTGGTCTGCCCCGATCCGCCGGTACTGGAAGCTGTCCGAGAGACAGATGGTTCATGCGGCCGATCTGGTTGTGTGCGATTCCCTTACGATTGAGCAGTATATCCGCACGGAATACAGGCAGTTTCATCCGGAAACCGTTTATATTTCGTACGGAAGCGATACGGTTCCGTCAGCGCTTTCTGATGACGATGCGCGTTTTGTATCCTGGATGAAGGAGAAAAACCTCGTTCCCGGCGGCTATTACCTGGTCGTCGGCAGATTTGTTCCCGAGAACAATTACGAGACCATGCTCAGGGAGTTTATGAAGAGCGGGAGCGGAAAGGCATTTGCCCTGATAACGAATGTCAATGACCGATTTCTGGAAGAACTGGAAGAAAAGCTTCATTTCAGAAAAGATCCGAGAATCCGTTTTGTCGGGACGGTATACGACCCGGAACTGCTGAAGAAAATCCGTGAAAATGCCTGGGGCTATTTCCACGGACATGAAGTGGGCGGCACGAACCCGAGTCTGCTGGAGGCACTTGGGAGCACGAAGCTGAATCTTCTGCTGGATGTGGGATTCAACCGGGAGGTAGCGGAGGATGCCGCGATCTACTGGACAAAGGAAGAAGGCAGCCTGTGCGCGCGGATCGAAGAAGCGGACCGGATGGATCAGCGGGAGCGGGACACATACGGCAGGATGGCGAAAGAGAGGATCCGCAGCGCGTATTCCTGGAAGTCCATCGGAGATCAGTACAGGCGGCTGTGGCTGTACGGCCGCAAAGGAGACAGAATATCGTGAATATCCTGCACTATTTTCTGGGGTTTCCCCCGTACCGGTCAGGCGGTCTGACCCGATACGCCTGTGATCTTATGCAGGGGCAGTGTGAAAATGGAGATACCGTATCGGCTCTGTGGCCCGGTCAGATGACTCACGACCGAAAGCGGCGGATAGCCGGACGGGGGAGAACAGGCGGGATTCAAAGCTATGAGCTTATCAATCCGCTCCCGGTTCCTCTGGATGAGGGGATCCGGGATATTCCGGCATTCACTGCACCCGGGGGCACGAAGGGGTTTGAACGTTTTCTGCGGGAGATCAGGCCGGATGCCATCCATTTCCATACATTGATGGGTCTGCCGAAAGAACTGCCGGAGGCTGCCCGGAATCTGCATATCCGGACGGTTTTCACCACACATGATTATTTCGGCATCTGCCCTGTCGTCACTCTGTATCGCGGCGAGGCTGCCTGTGAAGACGACTTTTCCTGTGCAGCCTGTGCGGCCTGCAATGCGTCCGCGCTGTCACTGCGCAGGATTGCGGCTGTGCAGTCGCCGCTGTACCGGGTGCTGAAGAATTCAGCGCCGGTGCGGAAGCTGCGCAGTATTCACCGAAGCCGGTTTTTTGAAGAGGAAGCAGCGGGGCTGTCCGATCCCGTGCTGTCTTCCGCGGAGGAAGCTGCCGCATACCGGACTCTCCGCGCCTGGTACATGGATATTCTGGAGCATGTGGATGTCATTCATTTTAATTCCACGCTGAGCGAACAGATTTACAGAAAGTATCTGACGCCTGCAAAAGCAGTGATCCTGCCGGTCACGCACAGCGGCATCGCCGATCACCGGCAGGATATCCGCAGAGACAACAGTCCTGTGCTCCGCATTGCCATGCTGGCTCCTCCAAAACCCTTCAAGGGATTCCAGGTGCTCAGAAAAGCCCTGGATGAGCTCTGGGAGAGCGGATCGAGGAATTTTGAACTGCGGCTCTTTTCCCCCGTGCAGAATCCGTCACCGTATATGAGAATCAGAGAGAACGGGTTCCGCAATGAAGAACTGACAGATATACTCAGGGAGACGGATGTACTTGCGGCTCCCAGCGTGTGGTATGAAACCTTTGGGTTTACCGTGCTGGAAGCTGTCAGCTGCGCTGTTCCCGTGATTGTGAGCGACCATATGGGCGCGAAAGACATCATCGGCGGAGGCGGCATCATCGTGAAAGCGGGATCCTGTGAGGAACTGAAAGATGCGGTCATGAGCTGTACGCCGGAAAAGCTGGAACAGATGAGGAAGAGCCTGCTTGAGGTTCCGGTTCCGGAATGGAAAGCCTTTGTGGAAAAAAACTATGAGCTGTATCATTGAATGCAACGGTCTTCCCGGCTGCGGGAAGACGGTTCTGGCCGGAAGAATAGCCGCGCATCTGCGCGCGGACGGTGAAAAGATCCGGATCAGGGGGGTAAGAGAGTTCCGGGGAGGGGGAATGCACGGATTCCGGAAGGCATCGCTTCTTCTGCACCGGATGTCTGCTCTCCTGCAGAGGGGGGGACTCTCTGCGGCGGCCGGCAGTCTTTTCTGTCAGAGAAAAGGGAGCCACACGGCTGCATTCCTCAACGGAAAGGAAAGACTGATCACCGTCATGTACCTGTTTTATCTGCTGCGTGAATACAGAAAGGCAGGGCCGGCAATTGTAGTCTCGGATGAGGGACTGGTACAGACCCTCTGTGTGATCAGCTCCTGGGCGGACGTCCGCGGACCCGCATTTTCAGGAGCATGCCGGATGCTCTCTGAAGGCGGTGTATTCTGTGTAGACTGTGATCTGCCTGCTGCGGAGGCACAGAGAAGAATAGAGAGACGGGCAAGGAAGGATTCGGCTGTGGATGCGCTTCAGGGAGAGGAGCTGACAGCATACCTGGAAGCGTATGCGGAGACGCTGCGCAGCATACGGACACTGGCAGCATTCCGCACGGCAGCTGATATGAAGGACAGTCCGGACAGGATCGCCGCAGATGCGGCGGAAGCTTTCAGGAGAGAATAATGATCTGGTTTGTGATGCTGCACTATCTGGTAGAGGAGGAGACCCGCGCCTGTGCGGATTCCATTCTGGCAAATGTTGCAGGTGAAAAAGAAATCGTGATCGTGGACAATGCATCCCCGAATGACTCGTATCAGAAACTCTGTGCGTATTATGCCGGTGTTCCCTCTGTGCATCTCCTGCGCAATGAGACCAATGCCGGATATGCTGCCGGAATCAATCTGGGATACCGGTATGCCCGGGAGAAGGCGGACTGCGAGTTCATTGTGTGCATGAACAATGATATGGAAATAATCCAGAAGGATTTTTCGGAAAAGATCCGGAAGGCCTGGGAGGAAACCGGATTTGCGGTACTGGGCCCTGATATCTGGTCTACATCTGCGCACAGACATCAGAATCCGGAAAAAACAAGGATCCGCACCGTGGAAGATGTGGAGGAACAGATCCGGGAGGTCCGGCGGGTACAGTCCCGGAGATGGCTGCTGAAGCTGAAGGGCGCTGCCAGAAGACATCCTCTGATAAGGGAGCTGTATTACAGGCGGCGCGGACAGGAGGAGCAGACCGGCCGGACGGAACGCGTGCCGGGGGCCATGCTTCACGGCTCCTGTCTGGTGTTCTCCGGATCTTTTATACAGAACAGGGACTACGCGCTCAATCCCGGAACCGAGTTCTACTGTGAGGCACAGATTCTCGACTATGAGTGCTGGCGGGACGGCATGCTGACCCTATATGACCCCGGCGTACAGATCCGCCATCATGAGGACGCGGCCACGGATGCCGCGGCCGGGACGTATGAGAAAAAAATGACTGCCAAATGCACGAAAGTCCTGCAGTCGCTGCAGTTTATGAAGACAATGATAGAGCGTGACAGCCGGCAGGGCGGAAAGGCACGGTAATGGCGGAGACAGCAATTCTGCTGACAACCTGCAGCGGAGAAGCATATATTGAGGAACTGCTGGCCTCCCTGGACGGGCAGACCCTGCAGGATTTTGTCTGCTATATTCATGACGACGGTTCTACTGACCGCACGCCTGAACTGGTGAGGGCGTTCGCGGAAAAAAGGGAGCGGTTTGTGATTGTAGAGGGGCCGCCTTCCGGTTCGGCCAGCGCCAATTTTCTGTTTCTCATGCATCACGTTCAGGATGAGAAGTATGTGATGTTCTGTGACCAGGATGATGTATGGAAGCCGGAGAAGGCGGAAAGAACACTTCGGGAAATGAAGCGGCATGACGACGGTCAGACGCCGGCTGTCGTATTCACGGACCTGACGGTTACAGATGCCGGCCTCCGTGTAATTGCACCTTCCTATCTGGCTTATGAGCACAGGGATCCTGCGGCTGTGGATCTTCCCCATCTGCTGAAACGCAATGTGGCACCCGGGTGCACGATGCTCATGAACCGCAGCCTGCTGGAGCTGAGCCTTGCGCATGAGGAACTGCTCAAAAGGGCTATGTTTGACTGGGGTGTCATGCTGCTGGCCTCTGCCTGCGGATCTGTTTTCTTTCTGAACCGGCAGACGCTCTTTTACCGGCAGCACGGAAACAATGAAGTCGGCGCCAGGAAGCGTTCCGGCCTGCACTATGCCCTGCGTGAGTTTCGTGAGATTGTCAGCGGGGAGAAGGCGCATTATATTCGCGAGAATCTGGAACTGGAGAGAGATTTTGCCCGCCTTCTCCTGGAAGCGGCCGAAGAGGGCAATCCGAACCGGCCTTTTCTGGAAGAACTGGCCGGCATCGAAAAAAAAGGAAAAGGGAGCCGCATGCGCTTTTACCTTCGCAGCGGTCTGATTGACAAAAATATCCGGAAAATCTGGAGAGTGCTCTTTGTGTAAGCATTTTTTCCGCCGGGAGGGGAAGATGCAGACAGGGCAGAACCGGCAAAGGGCACAGGGGGGGATTCTGCATGGGCAGAGAAAAA
>CADBNA010000121.1 GCA_902795835.1 uncultured Lachnospiraceae bacterium
ACCGTATGCTTGGCCAGCGCCAGAATCAGCATCAGGGAATGCTCGGCAACGGCGTTCAGATTGGAAAACGGCGCGTTTACGACCAGAATTCCTTTCTCGGTAGCGGCAGCAACATCAATATTGTCCACGCCGATTCCATGCTTTGCGGCCACTTTCAGATTCGGAAGCTGGGCCATCATCTCACCGGTGATGCGCGCGGAACGCACCAGGATGGCATCACATTCTGCAGCATGCTCTATGATATAGGCGGCATCTGTCGATTCACCCTGCACGACTTCTGCGTGCTCCTGCAGGAAGGCAACAGCGTCTTTATGGATTTTTTCAGTTAAAAATACTTTTTTCATTTTTTATTTCTCCCAGATATCAGCGATCGTGCCCTTGGCCCATTTCATCATCATTCCCTGGTCACTTGCCAGAAGGATGTAGCGGCAGTCTTCAGCAATCAGTGCCTTTGCGGCTTCGGCGTTTGCCGCCGTGGTTCCCACGACCTTGCCGGCCGCTTTGACCTTTTCTTTAATCTCTTTTATAGCGCCGGCCACTACCGGATGCTTTGTATCGCCTACATGTCCGAGGGACTGAGACAGGTCCATCGGTCCGATAAAGACAATGTCAATCTCCGGAATCTTCAGGATCTCATCCAGATTGTCCAGGCCTTCTTTTGTCTCGCACTGTGCGACGATCAGGGTCTCACGGTTGGCCTTGTCAATGTACTCCTGGATGTTATTTGTGCCGTATCCGCATGCTCTTACGCTGGGTGAGAAGCCGCGCACGCCGATGGGGCCGTACTTTACGCTTCTGACTATCTGCTGTGCCTGCTCCACGGTATTGACGTTCGGCACCTGCACGCCCATCAGGCCCAGGTCAAGGTTCTGCAGGATCTCAACCTGCTGGTTCTCCTTGATGCGGGCAAGCGGGGTGATGCCGGAAGCCTCTGCAGCACGGATCATGCTGATCAGATTATCTCTGTCCATGGCCACATGCTCATTGTCCAGGACAAAGAAATCAAAGCCGGCAATCGCCAGGATCTCAGCAGAAGCCGGGTCAGTAAATTTCAGGAAAGTACCTATGACGGCGCCGCCGTTCTGCAGCTTTTTCTTCACATTATTTTCTCTCATGAGCTCCTCCTGCAATTATATTTATTATGAAACAGATTACAGTCTTGCAGTTTTTTAAAGCATTTTTTGTGCCAGTTCCGTGAGCCGGGCGGGGCCGCGAAAGTCAAAAGGGCCACGGGACCTGTCCCCGTGGCCTTGTTGCATTATTGCATCACTTTCCCTGTACGCGCATCAACCCCGCCCAATTTCGTCTGCACGGCGGATCGCGGCGACCATTTCATCGGCCGTGATATCCGCGCGCAGGTTCTTGCTGAACTGCTTCGGGGAGACGGCTGCTTCGGCCACTTTCCGCAGATCCTCTTCTGTCGGGTCGGTGATGCCCAGCTGTGCCAGCGTCACAGGAAGCTCCATTTCCTTCAGGAAAGCCAGCACTTTCGGCAGCTCTTCCGGTTTTTCTCCTTCAAGAACCAGCTGCACCATCAGTCCGAAAGCGACTTTTTCTCCATGATACATGCCGTGTACCTGCGGAAGAAGGGCAAGACTGTCATTTACTGCATGGGCGACGCAGAGTCCGCCGCTCTCAAATCCGACGCCGCTGAGCAGGATGCCTGCCTCAATAACGTTCTCGAGCGCTTCGGACGGCTCGCCGGCCTGAACGGATTTTCTTGCTTCCACGCCGTACTCCATCAGCAGATCGTAGCAAAGCTTACTCATCATGTAAGCAGTATTTGTGCATTTGCCGTGGGCCATGTTTTTTGCACCGGAGGCGCGGCAGGCACGGGTTTCGAACCATGTGGCCAGGGCATCGCCGACGCCTGCGCCAAACAGGCGGAGCGGAGCGGAGGCGATTACCGCGGTATCAACCAGGACCAGGTCCGGATTTCTGCGCAGCATCAGGGATTTGATTACTACGCCTTCCTCATTGTAGATGACAGCTACGCCGCTGCAGGGCGCGTCATTAGATGCCACGGTCGGAACTATGATCAGGGGAAGGCCTCCCAGATTTTCTGAAACGGCTTTGGCCGTATCTACGGCGGTTCCTCCGCCGACACCAATGACAGCGTCACAGCCGCTGGCCTGGTATTCTTCCATTACGCGGGCTATTTCTGCCTTGGTGCAGGCACCGCTGAAGTCGCAGAAAGCATAGTCCTTCTCCACGCTTTTCAGGCTTTCCTCTATCGCGGCACCGACGCGCTTCCGGTTGCTGGGCGTGCAGAGAACGAAGAATTTATTTCCAAGTTTCTTGACATTCAGGCCCAGGTTTTTCAGCTCCCCGGCGCCCTGAACATATTTTCCCGGTAGTTTAATGCTATATGCCATTACTGCTCCTTTCCGGTTTTTCCGGTTCCCTTTTCAGTATTTCACAATTTTCAAAAGGCTGCCTCACTAACACATCGCGTGTATAAACAAAGCGTTTCCGCTCTCAGAATGATTCGTTATGCACGTTTATGTTGGATGAGACAGCCTCTCAGTTCTTTCTGTCAGGCTTTACAGAATTCTGTCAGACTGCTGCTTCAGACATCAGCAGCGGCTGCATTACTGCGCGGCCTTCTGCGCCTTGATCGCCTCGATCAGGAGCGGTGTCACCTGGAACAGGTCTCCGGTGATGCCGTAGTCCGCCACCTCGAAGATCGGTGCGCGGGGATCTTTGTTGACGGCGATGATGCATTCGGAGTCGGACATGCCGATCTTGTGCTGGATGGCTCCGGAAATGCCAAGTGCCACATACACCTTCGGACGGACGGTCTTTCCTGTCTGTCCTACCTGATGGTCTGCGCTCAGCCAGCCGGAATCAACAGCTACACGGGATCCGCCGACAACACCGCCGAGCACGCCCGCGAGTTCTTCTGCCAGCGCTTTTCCTTTTTCGATGTCAGCAGCAATGCCGCGGCCGATGGATACGATGTACTCGGCTCCGATCAGGTCTACCAGCTGCTTGGCAGCCTTGACGACTTCTTTTACCTCTACGCGGTTGACCTCAGCCGGAATTTCAATCTTCTCGCAGATGACTTCCGCAGCAGCGGCCTTTGCCTCGTCATGCACGCCTTTTTTCAGGACGCCCGGACGAACAGTAGCCATGACCGGACGGAACCGCGGACAGATGATGGAGGCCATCAGGTTGCCGCCGAACGCCGGACGGGTCATCTTCATCTCCATGGAGACATCTTTCTTTTCGCCCATGACGGTGACGGTCTTGATATTGTCAATGCGCTCATTGTCAAGAACGGAATTGGTGCGCAGGAAATCCTTGTACTGGTCCATATCCACGTCCAGATGCGTGCAGTCTGCGCACAGGCCGGTGTGCAGGCGTGCGGCACAGCGCGGTCCCAGGTCACGGCCGATATTGGTAGCGCCAATCAGCAGGATTTCCGGTTTGTACTTCTCAACCATGGCGTTGATCACGTAGGTATAGGCGTCTGTGGTGTAGACAGCCAGAGCGGGATCTTCACAGATGATGACCTGATCGGCTCCGCGGCCGGCGATCTCGTCTTTAAGGCCCTGCACGCCGTCACCGAGAAGAAGTCCCGAGAGTTTGCTTCCCAGCTGGTCGGCCAGTTTGCGGCCCTCATTCAGCAGTTCCAGAACACAGGGAGTCAGCTTTCCTTCTCTCTGCTCGCAAAAAACCCATACGCCCTGAAAGGCGGCCAGATTTGTGTTATCCATATGTATTCTTCCCCTTTCTGCCTTTCCGGCGAATTAAATCAGATGCTTCTCAGCGAGAACAGCGGCAAGTCCTTCACAGGTCTCTTTTCCACATCCCTCGAGCATCTGGCCGGCGCCCTTCTGCGGCGGCGTAAAGGATATCAGAATGTTGGTCGGTGAACCCTTCAGACCGATCTTGGTCGGATCGATGAGCGGCTCATCCTTGAGCGCTTCATAATCAAAGACCTCGATCTGCTCGCCAAAGGTCTTCATAATGCCGCCGACGCGCATGTATCTGGGATTGTTCAGTTCTTTGATGCAGGTAATCATGCAGGGGGTCTTGACGCGAAGCGTCATATAGCCATCCTCAAGCATCCGGCGGCAGATCAGAGCGTCGCCGTCCTTCTGCAGGGCGCCTGCGTATGTAACCTGCGGGATGTTCAGCTTCTCGGC
>CADBNA010000122.1 GCA_902795835.1 uncultured Lachnospiraceae bacterium
CCAGCCCGGTTGGGTATCCCGCTGCCAGACGTACTATCCGAGATTCCATGATGCGCAAAGGACTGAAGGCCGATGACCGCATCCCCTTTGAACAGCTGTTTTTTGAGGGTGATTTCAAGAAGGGTCTACACAAGGAGGAAGCCGGCGTGTTCTCCAATGCTCTGGAGATGGCGAGATGGGCCCCCTCAGCCGGGAACAAACAGCCCTGGCGTGCCGTTGTCGCGGGCGATACCGTCCACTTCTTCGAGGAACAGTCCATCAAAGAGAGCCCACTCGGAGACATTCAGAAGGTGGATGTAGGAATCGCGTTGGCACATTTCGACCTGACCATGGAGGAAGAAGGATATGACGGGCATTTCTTTGAAGGTGCTCCCGGCATTGCGCTGCCGGATCATGTACAGTATATCATCTCCTATGAAAGGGAACCGTAATGGATACACGTTTTTCATCCGCGATCCACACGCTGATCATGATCGCAGGCGCTGATACGCCAATAACCTCCGAGCTGATTGCGGAAAGCGTCGGCACGAACGCAAGCTATATCCGCAAGGGCACCGGACTGCTCAAAAAGAAGGGCATCATAGACAGCCGCCAGGGTGTCAGCGGCTTTACCCTTCTTATACCGCCGGAAAAGCTTACTTTGTACAGTGTTTATCAGGCGATCAATGGAGCTGAGCAGGTCCATGTGTTTGACCTCCATCAGAATCCCAATGACGAATGTATCGTGGGGCGGCATATCCGACCGGTTCTGACGGACATCTTTCGGGGCATTGAGGAAAAAGCCGAGCAGGAGTTGAAGCGTACGACTCTTGCAGACTGTATGCAGAAAATGAAAATCAAAATCGACAAGGAGCAAAAACCATGAAGGCTGCAATTCTGAACGGATATAACAAAGACGGCTGTGATCTCGTTCTGAAGGATATTCCGGTCCCGGAGATTGGCGCTCAGGAGGTTCTGGTGAAGGTCCACACGGCTGGCGTGAACCCCCTCGACAACATGATCCTCCACGGGGAAGTGAAGATGATCGTCCCTTATCAGCTTCCTCTGGTCATGGGAAATGAGTTCGTCGGCACGATAGAGAAGGTAGGCGCAGGCGTCAGCAGGTTTTCTGTGGGCGACCGGGTGTATGGCAGAATGCCGCTCCGGAAGATCGGCGCGTTTGCGGAATACGCAGCCATTGCTCAAAACGCCATTGCGAAAGTGCCGGAGTATCTGTCCGACGAGGAGGCCGCCTGCGTTCCCCTGACAGCCCTGACCGCGCTCCAGGCATTTGAGCTGATGCATCCGAAGGCCGGGGAGACGATCTTTATCTCTGGAGGCACCGGAAGCCTCGGCGCGATGGCAATTCCCGTGGCAAAGAGCTATGACTTAACAGTTATCACCAACGGCAGCGCAGCAAACCGGGACCGTGTGATTGCCTTGGGCGCGGATCGGTTCATCGATTATAAGGCGGAGGATTACGGAACCCTTCTTTCCGATGTAGACTATGTACTGGATACGCTGGGTGACCGGGAGCTGCCGAAGGAGTTCAGCATCCTCAAGCGGGGCGGCAAGCTCGTATCCCTGCGTGGCATGCCCAACGGAGAATTCGCTGTCAGGAGTGGGATGTCCGCCTTCAAGCGGATGCTCTTCAAGATAGCTGGCAGAAAGTATGACAGGATGGCAGCCAGAAAAAATCAGAGCTACTATTTCATCTTTGTCCATGAGGACGGAGCGGGGCTGGAGCGGGTCTCCGAGATTTTCGCAGAACGTCATATCGAGGCGTCTGTTGATGAGGTGTTCTCCCTTGCTGACATTAATCAGGCGCTGGCAAAAGTGGCCGCAGGGAGCTCAAAAGGAAAAACCATCATCAGGATTTGCAATTGTCAGTGAACTGCATTCGCCGGATTGGCAGGATAGAATGTGATCATGAAAAGAACAGCGTCCTGAGCGATTCCGGCATAGAGTTGAACATCATGGTAACCACCGTCTCCGCCGAGGTGATGTTATCGTTCATCACCCACTCCTGGGTCATGCCGACGGCTCCCATGCAATAGAATCGAATACTGTATGCAAGCTGGGTATCGAGAACATCGGTACCCAGCTTTTCTTTGGCAAGCTCGGTATATCGCTTTACAAAATACTCTACCATGTATTTCCACAGCGCGTTCTGTGAAGGGTCCTCATACGCCCGCTTATAGAAGATCATATCGTTTTTCATCTGACGCATGGCCTCTGCTGCGGATTCGACTGAAATGACGTCTGTCTCATAGGCATCGTGATAGAACATCCACGCCACAAGGTCATACTTGTCCTTGAAATGGTAGTAGAAGGTCGGACGCTCGATCTCTGCTTTCGCACAGATCTCGGTCACTCGAATCTTTTTCAGAGGCTTATGCTTCATGCTCTCCCGCATTTTGTCCGCGATCCACAGTTTCATGACCTCAGCCATCTTATCCCGCCTCCTTACATAAATATAATTATGTAATTATATTTTACGTTATTATACTTCTGACAGTGGAATAATGCAAGTTCGTTTCGTAGAATATGGGCATGAAACAGAAAACGGGCATCCGTATTGAGAGATACGGCGATGCCAAACGGAGGTACGTATGGATTTTTTAGAACTGGCGAAAAACAGGTATTCAGAACGCTTCTTTGACTCCCGTCCCGTGGAGCAGGAAAAGGTGGACCGCATTCTGGAGGCGGGGCGGATCGTACCCACGGCCTGCAACTACCAGCC
>CADBNA010000123.1 GCA_902795835.1 uncultured Lachnospiraceae bacterium
AGAAGCAGGGATGCCGTCTCCCTCAGAATGGCCTCTCTCGAGAGATCCCGGTAGCCGACATGGCGGATTTTGTGATAATCCTCCAGCTCCCTGCGGGTATTTTTCCTGTCCAGCTTCAGCAGTGCCATTACACAGACAAGGGATGTGAAAAGTACATGTGACTCTCCCAGCGTATCAAAGGCCCGGTAATCCAGGATCATACCGGCCACAATGTTGATGGCGCCGGTCTCTTCCGTCCCTTTTTCCACATACCGCGTCACAACCTCCGTCGTTCTGGGATTCTCCCTGCCGTATCGGGGAAGGAGGGCGACGGTATACAGAAGGACACCGGTCAGGAGAATGCAGCAGAGCACGGCAGCCAGTCCGTACAGATGCCGGAAAAAAGCCTGTTCTCCCGCTTCGATCCGCAGTGTGACGGCATCTGAACGGACGCTGTCCCGCAGCTCTTTTTTCGCTCTTTTCTGTTCTTCCCTGGAACTGTATGGCTGCTCATCGGAGTCCCCGGCGTTTTCCAGAATATCCAGGCCGCCGTCCAGCCATCTGGTCAGACGGGCTTTCATCTCTTCTTTCATAGTGCAGCTTTGCTCCCGTATCTGCTCTTCTGATCAGCTGTCCCTGTCCTTTTCCATGATCCGCCGGAGCGCCGCGAGGAACAGCACGCTGCTCACGCCGGCGCCTACCGCCGCTTCTGTAATGGCCAGATCCGGCGATTCCATCAGGATCCATATCACGCACATGAGGGCGCTGTATGCCATAAAAACAATCACTGCCTGCAGCAGGCTCTTTGTGATGTTGACGCTGACCGCGCAGGCGATCATCAGGATGAGAAGCAGTATTTTTACGGCTTCTGTCAGTGTTAAAACCATTTTGAACCTCTGTTTATCTTGCCTGCGGATTGACGCTGTCATTTCCGGCAGCGTCTGTCCCATTCACCGGGCTGCTGTCCGGCTCCCTTTCATCCCGGAGATGATCGGTCAGCCGCACATTGTTGAAATATTCCACCTGACTCAGAAAATGTGTGGAAACAGGTGATCCTACCCAGAAGAAAACCAGCACCAGGATCATCTTCAGCGTCGCCATGCGCGGTCCCGAAGCGACGGCAAGTGAAAGGACAACACACAGCAGGCCCAGGGTGTCGCCAATGCCGGCACTGTGTATGCGGTCCATGACGAACCGGAAACGATAATTTCCCGCCACGGCAGACAGAAAACAGAACAGGCCTGCCAGAAGCAGAATTGCCGCGCATCCAAGCCGGATGTAGAAGATCATTTTCCGCCTCCTTCCGTCTCTTCGCCGCCTGCCGCTCCGGATTCTTCGCGCAGGAGGCTGTCCTGCCCGCTGCCGCCCTTCCGGGGCTTTACATACAGGGAGGCCAGCATCGTCACGGTGACCAGGCTGACCATGGCATAGATCAGCGCCACATCCAGCAGCCAGTCTTCTGACAGCACCTGTGAGAAAATCAGGATGATGCAGACGATCATGGTGCTGATCATGTTGATCGCCACAATGCGGTCCGTCGTCCGGGGTCCCCGCACTGCCCGAAACATCATGACGCCGGTGAGTGCCAGAAGCACCAGAACCGCCGGTATGTACAGCATCTGCCAGGCATGGGACATCTTGCGTTTCCTCCCTGTCACAAAAATCTTTTCACTGAATCCTTTTCAGCATCCGCACAAACACGGAATCCTCTATGTTCTCTGCATATGCCGGGCAAAGACTGTGCACAACCAGATGATCCCCGTCCTGAAAGACCGTATAGGTGCCCGGCGTAAGCGTAATGGAATTGGCCAGCAGCGCGTTCCGCCAGTTTCCCTGCAGGCCGGAGTGAAAATCCACGATAACGGGATCCGGCATTTCTCTGCGGTTCCAGATCATGTGCATAACGGCGAGTGAAGCTTTTATGATCTCAGCCGTTAGGATTCCGGCATAGCAGATAAGGAGAGGCAGCCTTCTTGCCAGCTGCTTCTCCTCATCCAGCGTCCGGCCGCGCAGCCGCGCTGTAAGAGCTGCGGCAGCCCCGGAAAGGATCACCCCGAAAACCAGAATCTCCGGCGTAATCCTTCCGTTTAATACAATCCATAAGGCAAAGTATAACAGAATCATACAAAAACCCTTTTCCGCCTTATACGCGGACGACGTAATCCTCTTTGCGGGGTTTTGCCTCCGGATGTTCACAGTCCGCATACCCGAGCGCAATCGATGCCACCCCTGTCAGAGTCTCCGGCAGGCCCCACTTGCGAAGAAGCGCCTTGCCCTCTTCCAGCTCAAACATCTGTTTACACCTGTGAATCCAGCAGGATCCCAGTCCGGCAGCATATGCTGCGTTTACCATATTTGTGCAGACGGCTGCGCCGTCCAGCTCGTGGGTAAAGCAGGCTTCGGTTTCAAAAATCAGAAGGATCGTAGGCGCGCCGTAATACGGATGCGCGTCCGGTTTTCCCAGTACCTTTGCGTTCAGGGCGTCTACAGCCGCCACATTCTCCGGGCTCTGCACCGCCACGATCTGCACGCCCTGTGTTCCTGCACCAGTCGGCGCATAGGTGCCGGCTTCCAGCACAGCCTGCAGCGCCTCTTCGCTTACCTGTTCCGCCTTGAATTTGCGGATCGCCCTGCGGTTCTTTAATACTTCCAATGCTTCCGCCTTCATGATAATACCTCCCTTCACGAAGGGTCGTCTGTTCTTTTGAAGTGTCCTCTGCTCTTTTTGTGTTCCCATTATAGTGCAGGTTCCCGGAATTGTTAAGCACTCTGGCCGAAATCTTTTCCGGGACCGCAAAAAGGGGCTGCCGCATTAAGTACCGCAGTGCATCCGCACCCGGATCTTAATCCGGCAGCCTTTTGAAAACGGTCGGAAGTCAGATGTTACTCCCCTTCCTCCACAAACGGAATGACGTTCTCGCCGTATTCTTCCTGAATGAAGCTGACAATATCATCAGACTTCAGCACTTCTACCAGCTTCTGAATGGCCTCATTGTCTTCATTGCCTTCCTTCACGGCAATCACGTTGACGTAGGTCTTTGCCGCCTCAGAATCGGTGCTCTCAAAAACCAGCGCATTGTCCTGAACATTGAAGCCGGCTTCCAGGGCATAATTGCCGTTCATGATCAGGTAGTCGATGTCCTTGGTGTGTTTCGGAATCTGGGCCGCTTCCAGCTCGACGATCTCCAGGTCATGCGGGTTGTCAGTGATATCATTGACGGTAGCAGTCAGACCGGCGCCCTCTGTCAGCGTGATATAGCCGTTGTCCTGCAGCAGAAGCAGGGCGCGGGCCTCATTTGTCGTATCATTCGGAACGGCTACGCTGTCGCCGTCTTCCAGATCGTCCAGGCTTTCCTTGGCGCCCGGATACAGGCCGAAGGGCTCATAGTGGATCTTGCCGGCAACCACCAGGTGGGTCCCCTGCTCTTCGTTGAAGGAATCCAGATAAGGTACATGCTGGAAGTAGTTGGCGTCAAATGCGCCCTGCTCCACGACCAGGTTCGGCTGCACATAGTCCTCAAATTCCGTAATTTCCAGAGTAATGCCGTCTTTCTCCAGAATCTCTGCCGCCTTCTCCAGAATCTCTGCGTGCGGTGAAGGAGACGCGGCAATCTTGATTGTCACGTTTTCCTCGGCTGCAGCGCTGCCTGCCAGCAGTCCGATTCCCAGAACGGCCGGAATCAGCACCTGTAATACTCTCTTTCTCATGTTTTTTCCTCCTTTGCTTATTGCTTTTATGTGCTCATGCCACACGCCGGTCATTTCTCTTCGAGATCATCATGCCGATCCCCTGGAAAATCTGGGTCAGCACAACCAGCAGTATGACAGTTGCAACCATAATATCCGCCTGGTACCGGTAATACCCGTACCGGATGGCGATATCGCCGAGACCGCCGCCGCCGATGACGCCTGCCATGGCGGAATATCCCAGCACCGTGCCGATGACGATGGTCACGCCCGTGATCAGCGAGACCCTGGCCTCTACCAGCAGCACCCGCCAGATGATGGTCCAGTTTCCGGCCCCCATGGCCTGCGCGGCTTCGATGACGCCCGGATCCACTTCCTTGAGGGAGGACTCCACCATGCGGGCGATAAACGGCGCCGCGCTGATGACCAGCGGTACGATGGTTCCTTTTGTTCCGTAGCTCTGTCCCACCAGCGCCGTAGTAAACGGAATGAGCAGGATGAGCAGAATGAGGAAGGGAATGCTCCGGAGTATGTTGATAACAACATCCAGGATCCGGTATATAAAACGGTTCGGACGGATGCCGTTCTTATCGGTAACCGCCAGGATAATCCCCATAGGCAGACCCAGCAGGTAGCCGAAGCCGACGGAACCCAGCGTCATGACGAGGGTCTCTCCGATTCCTCTGATAATCATTGCCGTTGTTTTTGCGTCCCACATTATCCTTCCACCTCCTGAACGGCAAGATCTCTCTCCCGCAGATATGCGATCATCTCCTCCTGCACCGCAGGATCATCCGGAAGGCCCAGAATCATCTCGCCCCGCGCCGTACCTCCGACGTC
>CADBNA010000124.1 GCA_902795835.1 uncultured Lachnospiraceae bacterium
ATGTTTTCTATCAGAGAGATCGCTGCAGCATCCTGTATTGTATACTTTCGCAGAATAACAGGAACTTCTTTCAGTCCGGCCATTCTGGCTGCACGCCATCTTCTCTCACCGGCTACCAGTTCATAATATCTTCCTTTTTTCCTGACCAGCAAAGGCTGCAGAATGCCAAACTGACGTATTGAGTCGGCTAGTTTTTCCAGACTTTCTTCTTCGAACTGTTTCCTTGGCTGAGATTCATTGGGAACTATCTGCGATATTTTTATGCTGATTATTTCTTCCTCGTCTTCCTGAGAAGATGTCTGCCTCACTGGTTTTTCCGAAGAGGTTTTCTTTCCTGCTGCAGCAGCAGCTCCTGTTGTTTTCTTCTTTTCTGGTACTCTTCTGTTCTTTTCCGGTATATTATCGGTTTTTACCTCTTCGGATGCAGCTTTTTCTGCTGAGCTGTCTTCACGGAGAGGTATCAGCGATCCGAGACCTCTCCCTTTGTTCAGTCCTCTTCTGACCGCCATTATTCTTTCCTCCTCTTGATAATCTCCTTTGCCAGTTTGCGGTAGCTTTTTGCGCCCTCGGATTTATGGTCATACACAGTTATGGGCAGTCCGTAGCTTGGTGCTTCGGCAAGTCTGACATTTCTAGGAATCACGGCCTTGAAAATATGGTGTTCCAGGTTTTCTTTTACATCATCTACAACCTGCTTTGAAAGCGTAGTACGTGCATCATACATCGTAAACAATATGCCTTCTATCTTCAGGTTTTCATTCAGTCGTTCCTGCACCAGTTGAATGGTATATAACAGCTGTGCCAGTCCTTCCAGTGCGTAATATTCGCATTGAATCGGAATCAGAACTCTGTCTGCTGTGGTAAGCGCATTCACTGTCAGGAGATTCAGAGAAGGAGGACAATCGATAATTATAAAATCATATTTTTTCCGGAGTGGTGCCAGCCGGTCCCTCAGAAGATATTCTTTTCCTTCTGTGCCTGCCAGTTCAACATCCGTTCCTGCCAGATCTACATCTGAAGGAAGAAGATCATACTTTTTTATTTCGTCATGCTTTTTATACTTTAAATGCAAAAGGCAGTCTGCCGCCGGACAGTCTTCTGTCATCATATCATATACCGTCTGCTCGAGATCATTTTTATTGACGCCCAGACCACTGGTGGTGTTGCCCTGCGGATCCATGTCCACTACCAGCACTTTAAATCCCTGTTCCGCAAGGCAGGCAGATAAGTTAATAGCTGTCGTGGATTTTCCGACGCCGCCTTTCTGATTTGCTATAGCCAGAACTTTTGTCAAATCATACCCTCCTGTGATAGTCGTTCATTGATTATAGCACTATTCAATCTGGATGACTACATAAAAAATGTTTCACGTGAAACATCTCACAGAGTGTTTCACGTGAAACATTATCGCAAGGGGCGTTTTGATGGGATTCCTGCCTTTCTGGGATAAGCAGAAGGTGTGCTCTTTTCCTTTCTTATAATAAGGATTGTGCGTTCCTCACCGTTTTCTCCCAGACTTCTTTTTTCTATGGTTTCGAGGGAACCGCCTAGTATCTGTATGGCATTTGCGGCCAGTTCAATTTCCTCTTCTGCTTTCTGTGATTTGTATGCCGCAAAGTATCCCCCTGTATTTACCAGCGGAACACAATATTCACATAAAACTGGAAGAGCTGCAACTGCACGGGACAAAACTATGTCAAATTGTTCTCTGTACAGGGGGTCCTTTCCGATTTCCTCTGCCCTGGCTTTTATAGCCTTCGCATTTTCAAGTCCCGTTAAAGATATGCATTCATTCAGAAATGTCACTCTTTTACCAAGTGAATCGACCAGCAGCATATCCAGTTCGGGATACATGATGGCAACAGGGATACCGGGAAATCCAGCCCCGGTTCCGATGTCTGCCGCACGGCCTGCAATATCTGCCCCGGTTATGCCGCAGATCATCAGGCTGTCAAGAAAATGTTTTCGAATTACTTCCTCCGGCTCGGTAATTGCCGTCAGATTGATTTTCTCATTCCATCGAATCAGAATATCATAATACATGGAAAACTGTTCTATCTGCCGTTCTGAAGGACATAATCCTATATCAAGCATTCCTCTGCGCAGAACAGCAAGGTCTTTCTCTTTCATATGAATTTCTCGCTTATACAGGAGCAGATAAACCGGTACGGTCTCAGATCCGGTATCATTTCCGCACTTTTCGGTTCAAGCCTTCCAGATATATTAACAATACCGAAATATCTGCGGGAGAAACACCGGATATCCTGGATGCCTGTCCTATATTTGAAGGACGGTATGCTTCCAGTTTCTGCCTTGCTTCCAGTCTGAGATTCTTTACATCTCCGTAATCTATGGTATCAGGAATCAGTTTCTCTTCACGATTTCTGAATTGTCTGACCTGCCGCAGCTGTCTCTGAATGTAACCCTCATATTTGATTTGAATATTAACCTGTTCCCCTACATCGTCAGGGTAATCCGGCCGGTTTTTGTCTATTTCCTTCAGGTTAACATAATTCAGCTCAGGCCTTCTGATCAGATCAGCGACAGAACATCCACCGTTCAGCATGGCTGACCCGTTTTGCCTCAGAAACTCCTGCACCCTGGGAGACATTCCTATATATGTATTTTCTACCCGGCGAATCTCTTTTTCAATCTTCTGTTCTTTTTCTACACATTTTTTCCAGGTATTCTCATCAACCAGGCCTGCCCTGTATCCGTATTTCCGCAGACGGAGATCTGCATTATCCTGCCGCAGCAGCAGTCGGTACTCCGCTCTGCTTGTCATCATGCGGTATGGCTCGAGTGTCTGCTTTGTTACAAGATCATCAATCAGAACGCCGATATACGCCTCTGCCCGGTCCAGAATCAGAGGATCGCGTCCCAGTATTTCCATGGCGGCATTGATGCCGGCAATCAGTCCCTGGGCAGCGGCCTCTTCGTATCCGGAACTTCCGTTGAACTGTCCGCCGGAAAAAAGCCCTTTAATTTTTTTGAATTCCAGAGTGTTTTTCAGCTGAATGGGATTTATGCAGTCGTACTCTATCGCATAGGCGTTCCGCACAATCCGGGCGTTTTCCAGCCCCGGCACAGACCGGTACATGGCAAACTGGACGTCTTCCGGCATGGAACTGGACATGCCGTCCACATACATCTCATTGGTGTAGCGGCCTTCCGGTTCTATAAAGACCTGGTGGCTGTTTTTTTCTTCAAATTTTACGACTTTATCCTCTATAGAAGGACAGTAGCGTGGTCCTGTCGCGTGTATCTTTCCGGAATACAGCGGAGACCGGTCCAGATTCTGACGGATGATCTCATGTGTCTTTTCATTGGTGTGTGTGAGCCAGCAGGATACCTGTTCGATCTGGACGTCCGCCGGATCCGTAGAAAAAGAAAACGGAATGACAGGTATATCGCCCTTCTGTTCCACCATCTTTGAAAAATCAATGCTGCTGCCGTCTATTCTTGCAGGTGTCCCTGTCTTGAACCGGAACATTTCTATTCCATTCTCAATCAGGGAATCTGTGAGATGCGTGGCAGCCTGAAGTCCGTTCGGACCGGTATGTGTCACGGTATCTCCAAACAGACATCTTGCATTCAGATACACGCCTGTACAGAGAATAACGGCTTTGCTGTGATAAACAGCGCCGGATACAAGTCTCACACCGCGGCAAACTCCGTCTTCTGTCAGCAGTGCAGCCACTTCTGCCTGACGGATCGTCAGATTCTCCTGCCGCTCCAGAACCTGCCGCATGGAACGGCTGTAGGCCTGTTTGTCCGCCTGTGCGCGAAGAGAATGAACAGCCGGTCCCTTTGAACGATTCAGCATTTTGGACTGAATAAAGGTGCGGTCGATATTTTTTCCCATCTCTCCGCCAAGTGCATCAATCTCGCGGACCAGATGGCCTTTCGATGTGCCGCCGATATTCGGATTGCAGGGCATGAGCGCAATGCTGTCAACGCTTACCGTAAAGACGATCGTCTTCAGGCCGATCCTGGCCCCTGCCAGTGCAGCTTCACAACCGGCATGACCAGCGCCGACTACCACAATATCATATGTCTCTTCCACAAAACCTGTCATATTCCTGTCTTATTTCCCCATGCAGAACTTTGAAAAAATCTCATTTACCAGGTCTTCTCCGGCCGATTCACCTGTTATTTTTCCGAGAGCCTCACAGGCTCCCATCAGATCGATTGAAAAAAAATCCTCCGGCATCTGATCTCTGATGCTCTCCAGTACCAGACGCAGGGCTTCTGCTGCCTCTTCAAGCGCCGCCCTGTGACGCATAGTTGTAATACAGACCTCGTCATCCTGAATGATTTCCCCTGCGGTAAACATTCTCTGTATTTCATCCGCCAGAGCAGACAGACCGTCTCCTGACCGTGCAGAAAAAGACAGCACCGGAGCATCCGTCAGTCTTCGGATATCTTCCTCCGTCAGCACAGGAGGCAAATCGTTCTTATTTAAAAGAACAACAGCTTTTCCGCTGCAGGTTTTCTCCAGAATCTCACGGTCATTTTCATCCAGTTCCGACGATCTGTCAAGCACACAGATGATAAGATCCGCATCATTCAGATGCATACGGGCTCTTTCAACACCGATTTTTTCTATCTGATCCGAAGAATCCCGTATACCAGCTGTATCCAGAACACGCAGCGTAATACCCCGGATGTTGACCTGTTCTTCCAGAACATCCCTCGTTGTCCCGGCGATATCTGTCACAATTGCCCTTTCCTCCCCGGCCAGAAGATTCAACAGAGAAGATTTTCCGGCATTCGGTTTTCCGGCGATAACTGTTTTTACGCCCTCTTTCATAAGAATGCCCGAGTCGGAAGACTGCACCAGTTTATCAATTTCAGAAAGATACTGCCGGATATGCGCTTCCAGTATTTCCGTATAACCGTCAAGACTCATATGCTCGGGATCATCCAGAGCCGCTTCAATCCTGGCTGTCTCATGCAGGATTCCCTGCCGGATGTTCTGTATTTTCGAAGAAAGCGCACC
>CADBNA010000125.1 GCA_902795835.1 uncultured Lachnospiraceae bacterium
GAAATGCCTCAACAAGTTCTTTGTCAGCTCTCTCGAATTTCGTGAAAATCCTGTTTCCGATCTTGCTCATTTTTATTCCTCCTGTGCGAAAACGCAACAATTGTTTGGTGTTACATATATCATATTTCAACCATTTCCTGTTGTCCAACATATGATTTTCAGGAATTCTGCCTGTCCAACAATGGTTTGTTGTGAAAAATATCTTTTATCAAAACATATTATGGACGAACACCGTAATATCCTGATACAATTTCTGCAGAGCAGTTGAACGATCCTACAGGAGGTCCCATGAACATCGAAGATCTAGAAGCTTTTGTTGAAGTCGGGAAAGACATGAATATGACCGCGGCCGCCAAAAGAATGTATACCTCGCAGCAGAATCTCAGTTTAAAGATCCAGCGTCTGGAAAAGCATTTTCACACAGCATTGTTTGAGCGTAAGCCCCATCTGCATCTGACCTATGCAGGGGAACAGCTCCTGGGATCAGCCTCTGTCATCCTGCGGGAACACCGGGAATACCGGAACCTTATTGCCGATATTACAGAGAACCGCGCCGCGAACCTGCGTATCGCGATCACCACATCCCGGGCCAGTGCCGTTTTCCCGCTGATGATGAAACAATACACGGAGCTCTGGCCGCATGTCAGGCTGAGGATCGACGACCTGAGCACGCCGCAGTCTCTTCCCCTGCTGGCAAAGGGCGATCTGGATCTTGCGGTCGTCGTCCCGACAAAAGCAAATCTGCTGGAATGGAATGAGAAGATCATCTTCGAAAAGATCATGCGGGAGAAGACGTATCTTGTGGTCTCTCCGGAAATTATGGATGCCTGTTTCGGTGACCGCGCGGAAGAGATCGTAAAAAGATCGACGAACGGAGCCGACCTGAAGGACTTCAGCCAGGTTCCCTTTATTCTTCATCAGATGCCTATGAATCTGAGAAAACTGGCAGATGAGTGTTTTGATCATTGCGGCGTGAAACCGTTCATCCGCATGGAAGTCAATTCCACAGATCAGATCCTTGCGCTGTACCGCTGTCATATCGGCGCTTTTTTCTGCAAGGGGATCCGTATTCCCGAGCTGCTGTCGGAGCATCCGGACTGCCATGTCTTCCCGCTCGATTTTCCTGAAGCGATTCAGCAGGAAGATCTCTGCATCGCGACAAAGCGCTACGGCAAAAAAGCCGCCCACCTGGCGGATTTCTGCCGGCTGTTCCGTCAGGTTTGTTCCGGTATTGAGGTTTCCGGGTGAGTCAGGATACCCGGCCATTTCTTTCGTTTTCCTGAATTTTGCAAAGAACGGTTGATTTTTCCGGGAGAGGGGAGCATAATCCCGTGGAAATCAGAGGCGCGGGGCTGTGTTTTGCAGCCCCGCATTAAAAAAGAGTACGGCGGTAAAGCTATGGAAATAAAAGAGAAAAAAGCAGCAAAAGAAATCATCGTTTCCGCCGGCGAAGCGGAAAAAGCCCTGGGGGAGGAGCTGAAGGCGGAGGAATCCAGAGAGACCTGGATCCATTCTCTTCATGACAATAAAGTCTGGCACAATGTGAATACGACAGTCTGTGTGACCGTGTCCGCACTGCTCCAGGCTTTTGTGATTCAGACCTTTATCCGCCCGGCGGAGCTTTTGTCCTCTGGATTTACAGGAGTGGCGCTGCTTCTTGAACTGCTGGCTCAGAAAGCAGGGTTCAGCTTCCCTGCCCAGATCGGCATGCTCTGCATCAATATCCCCGTGGGCCTGTTCTGCGCCAGGGGCATCAGCAAGAGGTTCAGTTTCTTTTCCTTCCTGAACGTGTTCCTGATCAGCTTTTTTCTGCAGGTCTGCAGATTTCAGCCCATTTTCAAGGGGGAACCTCTTCTGGACGTGATCTTCGGCGGCTTCATCGGCGGCATCGGCACGGTGATCGCTCTCCGGGGCAACGCCTCTACCGGCGGGACCGACTTTATCGCCATGTACGTCTCCAACAAGACGGGCAGGTCCATCTGGAACCAGGTCTTCATCGGGAACTGTGTGCTGTACTTTATTTTCGGCGCCATGTACGGGTGGATGAACGCTGCCTATTCCGTTCTGTACTCCTTTGTCTCCACGAAGACGGTCTCCACCTTCCATCACCGTTATGACCGGGTGACGCTGCAGATCACCACGAAGAAGGCGAAGGAGATCATCGAAGTCTACACGTCCCACTTCCCCCACGGCATTTCCTGCGCGTCGGTCATGGGCGGCTACAGTCATCAGCAGATGTACCTGCTGCACACGGTCCTTTCCTCCTATGAGGAACAGGAGGCGATCCGGCTGATCCGCAAAACGGATCCCGGGGTGATCATCAACGTGATGAAGACCTCGGAATTCTACGGGAAGTACGTCACGCCGACCATTGAGTAGACCAGTGATCTGACAGCCCATGAATTAAATGCCGCTGCCCGGCGCTTTGGAAGGATCGGTCTTCCATGCCGGAGCAGCGGTTTTTTGGTGACCGCGTGGCGATGAAACTCTGTCTGCAGAGTGTTCTCCGCCCCTGTACATGGTATAATCGGAAATAACAGCAAGGAGGTGCGGTATGAAAAAAAGAGCATTATTGCTTACAGCAGCGATGATCCTGGCCCTGATGCTGGCGGGCTGCGGAGGCGGACAGGCACAGCCGCATCCCGCGGAGACCCAGGCTGCGGAGGCCAGGGCGGAAGAGACCAGGGCCGGAGGAGCCGGCACCGCTGAGACACAGGCAGTGAAGGACGCCGCCTCAGATCTCCAGGCGGCGAAGGGTGTTGCCTTTACGACGGGAACGGGATCAGCGGCAGTGGAAGAGGAAGAAAACAGCTTCCTTACAGAGGATCTCTATGACGGGA
>CADBNA010000126.1 GCA_902795835.1 uncultured Lachnospiraceae bacterium
GACAAGCTGATTACGGCACTTGGCTCTGACTACAGAAGCCTGTACTATATTGATCTTGATAAGAATGAATGCATCTGTTATCAGGAAGACGGCAGCAGCGGCAACCCGCATCGGGCCGGCCAGCACTTTGCCTACATGGATGAACTGAAACGGTATGCCGGGCAGGCGGTGGCGGAACCGTACAGAGAAGAATTCCTGCGTTTTCTGGACCCGGACAATATCCGGAGTGAGCTTGCACAGAACCGGGTCAGTTCTTATCTGTATCTGGTAAACCGTGACGGCAAGGATCTGTATGAGCGCGTCCGGATCGCCGGCGTGAGGCGCCCCGAAGACAGGGATGATCATATTGTCCATGCGGCAGGCATGGTTTTTGCGGAGGTCGATGCAGAGACAAGAAACGCACTGGCACAGGGAGAGGCGCTTCGGGATGCGCTGGCGGCAGCGGAGGAGGCAAACCGCGCAAAGACAGCTTTTCTTTCCAATATGAGCCATGAGATCCGCACGCCGATGAACGCCATCATAGGCCTGGACAACATAGCACTCGCTGATCCGGAGATTTCGGGCACTACAAGGGAGTATCTGGAGAAGATCGGCACGTCTGCGCATCATCTGCTTGGCATTATCAATGATATTCTGGACATGAGCCGCATTGAGTCGGGCCGCATGAGCATTAAGAGTGAAGAATTTTCCTTTGCAAATGCGCTGGCACAGGTCAACACGATTATCAGCGGGCAGTG
Organism: uncultured Lachnospiraceae bacterium; assembly: GCA_902795835.1. The sequence continues at coordinate 738 of CADBNA010000126.1, forward strand.
CAGGGATAAGGGTCTGCATTATGAGTGCAGAACGCAGGGTGACGTCCGGGATTATTATATTGGCGACGACATGAAGCTGCGGCAGGTAATGATCAATATTCTGGGAAATGCCGTGAAATTTACGCCGGAGGGCGGAAGTGTGACAATGGTTGTCGCTGCCGCTGCCCGTTTCGAAGGAAAATCAACGCTCCGGTTCACCATCAGCGACACCGGAATCGGCATGAGTCCGGAATACCTGCCCAAACTGTTTGACGCTTTCAGTCAGGAGGACTCCTCGACCACGAACCTGTATGGCAGCACAGGGCTGGGCATGCCGATCACAAAGAACATTGTGGAACTGATGAACGGAAATATCGAAGTGGAGAGTGAAAAGGGAAGGGGTACGACCTTCACGGTTACGGTTACGCTTCTGGATTCAGACCGGAGAGAAGACGAGGACGTCGGCACACTCAGCTCAAAAGAGATGTGCGTGCTGGTGATTGATGATGATCCCGTTGCCTGCGAGCATGCGCAGCTGATCCTTGGCCAGGTCGGCATCAGCTGTGAAAAGGCCCTGTCCGGAGAGGAAGGGCTGGAAATGGCCAGAGTGCGTTTCGCGAGGAGGGAACCGTACAACCTGATCCTTGTGGACTGGAAAATGCCGGGGATGGACGGAATCGAGACCACCAGACTGATCCGGGCAGCCGTAGGAAGTGAGACACCGGTGATTATACTGACGGCGTACAGCTGGGACGATATCGCTGATGAGGCAAAAGCCGCAGGTGTTGATACCTTTGTAGCCAAGCCGCTGTTCGCCGGGACCGTCCTGGATGAATTCAGGGAGGCCTTTAACAAGAAGAACAAACAGCTGGTCAGAGATACGGCGGATCTGACCGGAAAGAGGATCCTGCTTGCCGAGGACGTCGATGTAAATGCAGAGATCATGACCATGGTGCTGGCAATGAGAGAGATGACTGCGGAGCGGGCAGAGAACGGCAGGATCGCCGTCGAAATGTTTGCGGGGCATGACCCGGGCTATTACGACGCGATCCTGATGGATATGCGCATGCCCGAAATGGACGGCCTGGAGGCGACCAGACGGATCCGCGCGATGAGCAGACCGGATGCCGGGACGATACCGATCATCGCGCTGACAGCCAATGCTTTTAATGAGGACGTGCAGCGAAGCCTGCAGGCCGGACTGAACGCACATCTCTGCAAGCCGGTGGAACCGGAAGCTCTCTACGAAACGCTGGAGAGACTGATTCAGTAAATGTCAATGTTCAGCTTCCTGAACAGTTCACTTAAGAAGACTGAGGAGGTGCCGGGACCTGTGGGAGCGGAAAAGGCTGAGGCTGTCAATATCAGCCGCGTTCTGGATAAGGAGCTGTGTGAGAAACTGGTTCAGGCTGCAAGTCTGACGATTGGCTGCAATGTCCTGGTGACGGATGAAAAGGGGTATGTATATGCCAGCAATATGAAGGAGCGGGAAGGGACCCTGCATGAAGGATCCCTGGAGGTGCTGGAGAGCGGCAAGACAACCTGGCATGATGAAGCCGCGGTGCGGCGGCTTGCGGGAACCATGCCGGGCATTACCATCCCGCTGTTCATAGAAAATCAGGTGATCGGGACCATTGGCATTACCGGCGAGCCCAAGACAGTGGCGGACTACGCGGCCCTCGTCCAGCAGATGACGCAGGTTTTCATGAGCTTTCAGAGACGGCAGCAGACATCCGCCGGAATGGATATTAAACTGCAGAACCTGGTAAGGGAGATTGTCCAGTTTGATGCCCGGATCAGACATCCGCAGGAAATCAACAATATGGCCTTTGAACTGGGCGCGGATCTGGAACTTCCCCGCGCTGTCATCCTGATCCAGAAGGCGGCCGGACTGCAGCAGCACCCGGGCGGAAAGGGCGACAATGTCTCTGACGGCGAGCTGGTAAACCGTTTTTTCAGGATGCAGCAGGATTTTGTGTGCAGACGGAATGACGGGGAACATCTGGTCCTGGCCTGCCTGCCCCGTGAGGGCGTGAGCGGACTGATTGAGCGGTGCGGGCATATGGAGAACGAGCTGCGGAGGCACGGACAGTTCCGGATCGGGATCGGCACAGCCGCACAAGGTCTGGAAGAGCTGCGGACGTCTTATGAGAACGCGGCCTTTGCGCTCCGCACGATTCAGACGGGCGTTCGCAGGGAGAGCTGTCTGGCCTATCATGAGCTGAATCTGGAGAGGCTGGCGGCAGGCCTTCCGGATGATGTGTGCAGCGCTGTGCTTGCGGCCTGCCCGAAGTCCCTGTTTCTTTCTCACAGATATCCGGAGATTATGGATATTATAGATACCTGGTGCCGTCAGGGA
>CADBNA010000127.1 GCA_902795835.1 uncultured Lachnospiraceae bacterium
GGAAATTCGTGCGTTAAGCAACAAAGATCTGGCGAATATCCCGATTCTGGCAATGACGGCAAATGCCTTTAAAGAAGATGAACTCGCAGTTCTGGACGCAGGCATGCAGGCGCATATCGCAAAGCCGCTGGATGTAGAACAGATGATGAAGACGCTGGCATCGGTGCTTCAGGCGGCGGATGACAAGAATAATAAATGAAGACAGGAGCAGGATTATGGAGATTAAAAAATGCAGTCAGTGCGGAGGAAGCCTGGAGCGGCTGCGGATCCAGAAGACATGGGTGTGTCCTTTTTGCGGCGCCAGGTATGAAGACAGACTTCCGGAAGGGCAGTCATCGCCGGCAGAGTACTTCGGATTAAATGAAGAAGTATTTTCGGTAGAAACTGATCTTTCAAAAATCATGAAAAAAGAGGGCGGAGCCGGATGTATCAGATCCATCGTGCATTGCATGAGCGCTTTTGAAAAACCGGATCAGGTTGAAGATTTTATGCTGAGGAAAACAACGTTTTCCGATGACATTTCCGTAAAAGGCGTCCGTGAGAACCAGATAGAAAAAGCAATGCCTTTGCTGGAAACCGTAACAGATCCGAATGAGCGTATCATCGTGTATGGCAACAAAGGTATTTTTTCAAAGGGCAAAGAATACTTTGCAGTTACTGACCGGCGCAGTATTTTTGTGTGTAAAAAGAATGTGAAAACAGTCCTGCATACCGATCTTGATTCTCTGAAACTGACGGACTGCGGAAACTGTTATGTTAACGGGGACTATGATAAAGGTTTTATCAACCTTGACGCAAACGGTACATTTCAGGGTGCCATCCTTGCTTTGATCTGCATGTTTGCATTCGATGCAGAGCCGGGCAGGAGCAGGATCCGTATTGTATAGTGAATGAACATTGGGGGACGGTTCCTTCGCGCTCAAATGAACTCTTTGGAACCGTCCCTAATCAACCGGTCAACACAGGAGCCTCCGGCATGTGATTATACAGAGACGTCATAAACCGGTCGATGGACATCTCAAAGACCTCCCTGTCATCCCGCAGACTGACAGGCATAAACGGCGTCATGGCCATCTGTGCAAACCCCAGATTGACTGCCATGAACAATTGAGTGGATCTGGCTGCGGCAGCCGGTTCTGCTTCTATTCTTTCGAACTGCAGCTGTATCAGTTCCACCAGAGCGGTCAGAATTTCCCGGAGGTCCGGCACGATCCCATAGAGGTGCATCAGCCGGAAGGACTCGTAGTACCAGGGATTTGCATGGCACTCATCATACAGGCAGAGGGCAAATGTGCGCAGTGCAGCTGCCGGGACCTGCCCTTCCATCTCTTTTTTCAGTTTATCCACCAGTTCCCGCAGAAAACCGCCTATAAGAGCCACGCGAAGGGAACGCAGATCCGGAACATACCGATACATAGACTGCGGACGGATTCCCAGTTCTCTTGCCAGTCCGTTATATGTCACACTGTCAATCCCGTCTCTTCTCGCTATCTCCGCCGCTCTGCTGATCACTACATCCGCTGATAAAGCTTTTCTCCTGGCCATATGTATCCCCTGATTGAATTCTATTATAGACATCAGAATATACTGTATATACCACACATTCTCTGACTTTGTCAAAAAAGCCCTTGACAAACTCATGCTATGAGTCTATCATCGCATTATACAGACTCATGCCATGAGTTTTTGTCTGTCATTTTTAAACCAAATTCTGTGTTAAGGAGGAATGTAATGATCCCGATTTCTGATTTTGAAAAACGTACCTTTAACGGCCCGCGCATGACGTCTAATGAATTTGATGACATGCTCATGGAAACAGCTATGGAACTGACAGACAAATACGATCTGAATTTTGACCGTAATATTATTCTGGCAGACGACGCCCGGGCAGATGCAGTATTCAATGCCGCAGTAGAGTTTTTCGCAGAAGTTGGTGTTTACAACCGTTCTGCTTCTCAGGTCATCAAGTGGACAGAAGATGAGATTAAGGAGATGGCTGCAGATTATAAACAGAATCCCCGCTCCTTCGTCATCGGAGCAGGAGCTGAACAGGTCACTATCAAAGGCCGTAAAGCAGGAGACGGCAGCGCTCCTGTAATCTGGGCAGGCGGCGGTCCGCTGTTCCAGGCCCAGTTTATCGAACCCAGCATCACTGCCTTTGTCAGAGAGCCTGCGGTAAAAGGATTTACCAAAGCCGGTGGTGTGGCAAAGATTGAGGATATGGATGCGCGTGCGGACTGTCCCTCAGAGATTCGGGCCCAGCTGCTGGAAACCGATACACAGATTGCCGTTCTGAAAAAGGTAGGCCGTGAAGGCATGTTTATGGGCAATATCAACTCTCCCGCCCCTGTCTCGGGAGCCCTGTGTGTTCGTCCGGGACGCTATGAGCCCACACAGTGTATGATGGGGGTCCATATAGCCCCTGAACAGAAAATAGATTTCGGCAGACTGCAGTCAGCTATTGCCTGCGAAGATCTGGGTGTAACACCCTGGGCATCTGCCATGTCCATGGTAGGCGGCCTGGCGGGCGGTCCCGGCGGAGCAGCCATGTGTGCCACCGCTAATATGCTGGCGCAGCTGAGTTACTCTCACAGCCCTTGGTGCAATATCGCCCTGTCAGATATGAAGGGATCCTCCAAGACGGCCCTGGTGCTTTCATGCCTGAGTGCGATCCTTCGAGGTGCAGAGCGCA
>CADBNA010000128.1 GCA_902795835.1 uncultured Lachnospiraceae bacterium
ATAAAGGTCACATTGGATTTGTACTGAATAAGGGCGATCACGACGGAGATGGCGATGAAGACCACGATCAGCATCCGCATCATCTTCACCTGTCTTTTTTCGTCCATATCCTTGATAAAGTTGTCTTTCAGGAAATCCAGCGTCAGAGTGGAACTGGACGTCAGCACCAGAGAAGACAGCGTGGACATGGAGGCGGAGAGAACCAGGATCACAACGACGCCGATCAGAATATCCGGCAGGCCGGACAGCATGGTAGGCACAACGGAATCATAGCCGTTGGCGGCAATGTCGATCTGGTCGGAGAACAGACGCCCGAAACCGCCGAGGAAATAGCAGCCGCCCGCCACCAGGAAGGCAAAAAAGGTAGAGATAATGGTGCCGGTAGCAACCGATTTTTCACTTTTTATCGCATAGAATTTCTGCACCATCTGCGGCAGTCCCCAGGTGCCGAGGGAGGTCAGGATAACGACACCGAGGAGGTTGACGGGATCCGGTCCGAAGAAAGAAGCAAAGATACCCGGCGTAGAGGAAACCTCTGTGTCCACGACCCGTCCCATACCGTCCAGCGCGGCAAGAAAACCGCCCTGGCCTTTCAGAACGGCTCCGATGACGGCGCAGATGCCGATGACCATAATGATGCCCTGTATGAAATCATTGATGGCGGTTGCCATATATCCCCCCGCAATTACATAGACACCGGTCAGTATAGCCATGACAATGACACAGATGGAGTAGTCAATGTTGAAGGCCATGCCAAACAGCCGGGACAGACCATTGTAGAGAGAAGCCGTGTAGGGAATCAGGAAAATAAATGTCACGACCGATGCGGCAATCTGGAGGGATTTGCTGTCGAAACGCCGCCCGAAGAACTCGGGCATGGTGGCGGTGTCCAGATGCTGTGTCATAATCCTTGTCCGGCGTCCGAGAATAACCCAGGCCATGAGGGATCCTATCAGTGCATTGCCGATGCCTGCCCAGGTGGCGGAAATGCCGTATTTCCAGCCGAACTGACCGGCATAGCCGACAAAAACAACTGCGGAAAAATAAGATGTGCCGAAGGCAAACGCAGTCAGCCAGGGACCGACAGCACGTCCGCCCAGGACGAAACCGCTCACATCCGTTGAGTTTCTTCGGCAATACAGACCGATTCCGATCATGACGGAAAAAAAGACAACCAGAAGCAGGATTTTGATAACCATGGTACAGATACCTCACAATGATAATGATAATTTAGCGCACCAACGCGTTGACGTGTAACAGTTTAACGCGCCTGCGCGCGAAAGTCAAGAAGCTTTTTGACTCTTGCGGCTCTTTTTGAACAATGATAAAATATAACCTCAAAAGCGATATGGAAGCATGAAGGGCGGAATCGTCCGCAATCTGCTTTTGACGAGTGAATCATATGGAGGCACCTATGCAGACATACAGAAAATCATCAAAACTTGACAATGTTCTCTATGATGTCAGGGGACCTGTTGTTCAGGAGGCTGCCCGGATGGAGGAGGAAGGCAAGAAAATCCTGAAGCTGAATATCGGCAATCCTGCGCCTTTCGGGTTTACGGCACCTGACGAAGTGATTGCGGATGTGATCAGCAATGTGAGAGACTGCGAGGGATATTCCGATTCAAGGGGCCTTTTTTCCGCCAGAAAGGCCATTATGCAGTACTATCAGCTGCTGAAGCTTCCGAACCTGAATATCAGTGATATTTATACCGGGAACGGTGTGAGTGAACTGATCAACCTGGCTATGCAGGCGCTGCTTGATGACGGCGATGAGATTCTGATTCCTGCGCCGGATTATCCTCTGTGGACGGCCTGCGCGACTCTGGCCGGCGGAAAAGTGGTGCACTATATCTGCGATGAACAGTCGGAGTGGTTTCCGGATATAGAAGACATCAGAAGCAAGGTAACGGACCGCACGCGGGCGATTGTCATCATCAATCCGAACAATCCCACCGGAGCGGTATACAGCCGGGATGTACTGGAGGAGATCGTACAGATTGCCAGGGAGAATCAGCTGATTATTTTTTCTGATGAGATCTATGACCGCCTGATTATGGACGGCTATACGCATGTTCCGATCGCGTCTCTGGCTCCGGATCTGTTCTGCGTGACATTCTCCGGTCTGTCAAAGTCGCATATGGTAGCCGGATTCCGCATCGGCTGGATGGTTTTCTCGGGAAACAAAAGGCGGGCGGCAGACTATCTGGAAGGCATCAACATGCTTTCGAACATGAGACTCTGCTCCAATGTGCCGGCGCAGTCGATCGTCCAGACTTCTCTGGGCGGATACCAGAGCGTGAATGAGTATATTGTACCGGGCGGCAGGATTTATGAGCAGCGGAACTATATTTATGAAGCGCTCCGCGAAATCCCGGGAATCAGTGTGGTAAAGCCGAAAGCCGCGTTTTATATCTTCCCCCGTCTGGATACGGAAAAGTTCCATATCACGGATGACATGAAGTTTGCCTATGATTTCCTGCATGAAAAGCAGGTCCTGGTCGTGCAGGGCACAGGCTTTAACTGGAAAGAACCGGATCATTTCCGCATAGTCTATCTGCCGCACCGGCGGACGCTCTCGCTGGCCGCGCAGAAGCTTGGGGAATTTCTGGAGGGGTATGAACAGTGACATCCACAAAAGAAATAAACGCTGAAGTGCCCGGAGAGGCTCTGATCAGGGCAATGGCGGATCTGTTCAAGACCTTTGGGGATCCTACCAGACTTAGAATTCTGGCGGCACTTTTCCGCGAGGAGCTGTGTGTCTGTGATATCGCGGACCGGCTGGGCATGACACAGAGCGCAATTTCACATCAGCTGAGGGTGCTGAAGCAGCAGGAGCTGGTCCGCTTCCGCAGGGACGGCAAGACAGTGTATTATTCACTGGCGGATTCCCATGTGGAGACGATTTTCCTGCAGGGACTGGAGCATGCCAGTGAGCCTGATAAACAGTGAGTGCCGGGCGGATGAGATAAAGGGAGGACCCGCCCGGGATACAGGGGAGAATAAACCATAGGGGGTAATTGCTTATGAGTTTTCAGATGAAGGCAACTCCGCAGATCATCAGTCTGACGGAGGAATGCGTGAACAACTCCACAATTGATGTATCTCTTTACAGAGAATTTGATGTAAAGAGAGGACTGCGTGATATAAACGGCGCAGGTGTTCTGGCCGGCCTTACGCAGATCTCCAATGTGGTGGCCTTCCGGTTTGAAGATGACAAACGAATTCCCTGTGACGGCGAGCTGTATTACAGAGGCATTGATGTCCGGCAGCTGACCAGGGGATTTGTCAATGAGAGCCGCTTCGGTTTCGAAGAAAGCGCCTACCTGCTGATATTCGGCAAATTGCCGGATGCCGGGCAGCTGGAAGAGTTTCAGCGAATCCTGGCCAACCAGCGGTCCCTGCCGAAGAATTTTACCCGCGACGTCATCATGAAAGCGCCAAGCCGGGATATGATGAATACACTGTCGCGCAGTGTGCTGACCCTGTATTCCTATGATCCGCTGGCGGATGATATCTCGCTGCCGAATGTACTGCGGCAGTGCCTGAACCTGATTGCCATCTTCCCCATGCTGTCGGTGTACGGCTATCAGGCATATAATCATTACCTGAAGGGGAAGAGCCTCTATATTCACAATCCCTCCAGGAAGCTGAGCACAGCGGAAAATATTCTGCGGATGCTCCGTCCGGACAAAAAGTATTCTCCTTTCGAGGCAAAGGTTCTGGATCTGGCGCTGGTTCTGCATATGGAGCACGGCGGCGGAAACAATTCCACTTTTACGACACACGTGGTTACATCCTCCGGAACGGACACCTACTCGGCCGTTGCGGCTGCCCTGGGTTCTCTGAAGGGACCCAAGCACGGCGGCGCAAATATCAAGGTCGTCAAAATGTTTGAAGACCTGAAAAAGAATGTCAAAGACACGACGGATGAAGAAGAAGTCGGAAACTACCTGCGCCGCCTGCTGAATAAGGATGCCTTTGACAGGCAGGGCCTGATCTACGGCATGGGTCACGCGGTTTATTCCATATCCGATCCCCGTGCGCAGATTTTCAAGGCCTATATCGAAATGCTGGCCGTTGAAAAGGGCCGGGAAGCGGACTACCGGCTGTATGCGATGGTAGAGCGGCTTGCGCAGAAGATCATAGCCGACGAGAGGCATATTTATAAGGGCGTAAGCGCCAATGTAGACTTTTACAGCGGCTTTGTGTACAGCATGCTGGACCTGCCGCTGGAGCTGTATACACCGATCTTTGCCTGCGCCCGTATTGTGGGATGGAGCGCTCACAGGATGGAAGAACTGATCAATACGGACAAGATCATTCGACCGGCCTACATGAATATAAAGGAGACGGAGGCCTATGTCCCGCTCGCAGAGAGATAATGAAAGCCTTGCCTCTGCCGGAGGCATTTTTGCAGGCTTGTGTCCGGATGAATGGAAGCAGTCCATCTGGGATGTGGATTATGAAGACCTTTACAGACGGGGCTGCAGGCTGATCCTGTTTGACATTGACAACACACTGGTACATCACGGCGCGCCGGCAGACGAGCGGACGCGGCAGCTGTTCCGGAAACTTCAGGAGACCGGTATTTCCGCCTGTGTCGTGTCCAATAACAGAAAAGCCCGTGTAGAACCTTTTGCGGAGGCAGTGGGCGCTTTATACGTCTGTAAAGCGGGAAAGCCCTCTGTCCGCGGCTATCTTGAGGCATGCCGGATGAGCGGATACACCCCGTCCCAGACTGTATGCATCGGGGACCAGCTGTTTACGGATATTTGGGGGGCAAGAAGAGCGGGAATCCGCAGCATTCTTGTGAATCCGATCTCCCCCAGGGAAGAGATTCAGATTATCCTGAAGCGCAAACTGGAACGGATCATCCTTTTCTTCTTCCGGCTGGGTCTTCGCATAAGAGGCCTGAAAGATATTCCCGCTGCAGGCTTCCAGGAAAAAGGAAGAGCACATCCCACAGGCAGCCTGCTCTCTGATCCGCGTGACGGGAGAAGGGCGGAAGAGGGCACAAAGACAGAATAAACAGTTGAAAAGTACCGTAAAGTAGTTTAAAATATAGCGTGCTTAAAAGGACGATTTCAGAAAAGAACAAAGGAGGATGATTCCAATGGCGGATATACAGGCAGGTGATTTTCGCAACGGCATTACACTCGAGATCGACGGCAAGGTTTG
>CADBNA010000129.1 GCA_902795835.1 uncultured Lachnospiraceae bacterium
CCTCGATGGTTATCTCGCAGTCTCCCGTGGAAAACCCGGCGCGGATTTCTTCCATGATCCCGCTGATTCGGGCAGGCGCCGGAACAGAAGGTGTTCCCCCGCCGATAAAGATGGATTGAGGTATGCGGTCTGATGCAGGCCCCGGTTCTTTTGAGCTTTCATGCATCTGCCCCGCAAATGAGCGGATCTCCGTCCGCAGGGCTTCCATGTACTGTGCCTGCAGGTCTTCTCCTGCCGGAAAGCTGAGGAAATCGCAGTAGCGGCATTTTTTCACACAGAAGGGGATGTGAACATATATCTCAAATGGAGGTTTTTTCCCATCTCTAAATGGAGGTTTCTTTTCCATCTCTGTTATTTGTCATCCAGCTTCAGCACACTCATAAAAGCCTTCTGCGGGATTTCTACACTGCCAAACTGGCGCATGCGTTTCTTTCCCTCTTTCTGCTTCTCGAGGAGCTTCTTCTTGCGGGTGATATCGCCGCCGTAGCATTTGGCAAGGACGTCTTTGCGAAGAGCCTTTACAGTTTCTCTGGCGATGATCCGGGAACTGACGGCTGCCTGGATCGGAATGTCAAACAGCTGCCGCGGGATTTCTTCTTTGAGTTTTTCGCACATTTTGCGGCCGCGGTCATAGGCGGATCCCTCAAACACGATGAAGGACAGGGCGTCGATCTGCTCGTGATTCACGAGAATATCCAGTTTTACCAGCTCGCTTCTCTGATAACCGATCAGTTCATAGTCCAGCGAGGCATACCCGCGGGAACGGGACTTCAGGGCGTCAAAGAAGTCATATATGATCTCATTGAGAGGCAGTTCGTAGTGGAGTACGGCGCGGGTCTGTTCGACATAGTCCATACCCTGGTAAACGCCCCGGCGTTCTTCGCAGAGCTGCATGATAGAGCCTACGAACTCTGTTGTCACCATGATGTCCGCCTTGACGATGGGCTCCTCCATATAGTCGATCTCGGACGGATCCGGCAGGTTGGACGGATTGGTCAGGTCTATTACCGTGCCGTCTGTCTTGTGCACCTGATAGATAACGCTGGGAGCCGTTGTGACCAGATCCAGATTGTATTCTCTCTCCAGACGTTCCTGAATGATCTCCAGATGGAGCAGGCCCAGAAAACCGCAGCGGAACCCGAAGCCCAGCGCCGCCGAAGTCTCCGGCTCGTAGAACAGGGACGCGTCGTTGAGCTGCAGCTTTTCCAGGGCTTCCCGGAGGTCCTGATACTTGGCGGCATCTGCCGGGTACAGGCCGCAGTAAACCATGGACTGTACTTTTTTGTAGCCCGGAAGTGCCTCGGCACAGGGCCGTTCATTATCCGTAACGGTATCACCCACCCGGGTGTTCGCCACATTTTTAATGCTGGCTGTGATATAGCCGACCATGCCGGCTTCCAGCTCCTCACAGGGGATGAACTGGCCGGCGCCGAAATACCCGACTTCCACCACATCCTCAACCGCACCGGTGGCCATCATGCGGATCTTCGTGCCGCGTCGCACAGTGCCTTCCATGATGCGGACCGAAATGATAACGCCCTTGTAAGAATCATATACGGAATCAAAGATCAGTGCCTTCAGCGGCGCGTCCGGATCGCCCTTGGGGGCCGGTATCCTGTGCACGATCGCCTCCAGCACCTGGTCTACGTTCAATCCGGTCTTGGCGGAGATCTGCGGCGCGTCTTCTGCCTCTATGCCGATGATGTCCTCGATCTCCTCAATGACTCTCTGCGGCTCCGCGCTGGGCAGATCAATCTTGTTTATAACAGGGAAAATCTCCAGATCATGATCCAGCGCCAGATAGACATTGGCCAGCGTCTGCGCCTCTACGCCCTGCGCTGCGTCTACCACGAGCACAGCACCGTCGCACGCGGCCAGGCTGCGGGACACTTCATAATTGAAGTCCACATGCCCCGGCGTGTCAATCATGTTCAGGATGTATTCCTCCCCATCCTTCGCCCGGTAAATAATCCGGCAGGCCTGTGCCTTAATCGTGATGCCCCTCTCCCGTTCCAGTTCCATATTGTCCAGCACCTGGCTCTGCATCTCCCGGCTTGTCAGCAGGCCGGTCTGCTCAATAATGCGGTCTGCAAGCGTGGATTTGCCGTGGTCAATGTGGGCGATAATACAAAAATTGCGGATTTTATTCTGATCTATTGCTGACACGCTGTGTCCTCCGTTTTCCGGCCGGCGGCCGCAGGAAATGGTTCTTCCGGATGCTCTACAGGATTATATCGGATTTTATTATATAAGTCCAGTCTCAAAGCGGGGACGGATTTCTGCCGGCAGGGGGTGGCCGGCCATGCTTCAGAGGCGGCAGCATACATGCGCATTATTCATAGAAAAAAAGACAGAGTATGCACATAATATGGGAAAAATCCAATTGACAAACCGCAGAAAAAAGGATACTATAATTGAGCGCGTTCAAAAGGGAATTGTGTCAGCCTGTAAAGTCCGCGCACCCGAATAAAAATAAAAGAGGAGGTGTACAGTTTGGCTAATATTAAATCCGCGAAGAAGAGAATTCTTGTCAACAACAAAAAAGCTGCAAGAAATAAATCCATCCGGTCTGCCGTGAAGACTGCGATCAAGAAGGTCGAGACAGCCGTCGCAGCCGGTGAGAAGGAAGCCGCGGCCGCTGCTCTTGTCAATGCGACTTCTGTCATTGATAAGGCTGAGTCAAAGGGCGTTTACCACAAGAACAACGCATCCCGCAAGGTTTCCCGCCTGAGCAAAGCTGTCAACGCTCTCAAGTAAGCAGGCTTCGGCGAATATACATGTAAATAAAAACCATCTGCAGTCGTCGGCAGATGGTTTTTTTGTTCTTCTTTTTATGATTCTTCTGCGCCAAGATGACAGATGGCAAGTTCTACGCTCAGGACATCCCCCAGTCTGCCTGTCTTAACAGCTTCTTCCGCTTCCGTCAGTTCTTCGATAATTGCGCGCAGCTGCGGGGATGTATACCGCCGGCAGAGCGCCCCGTATTTGGAAACGGCAAAAGCCGGAATCCCCGCTTTTGCAGCTATTTCCCTGTTTGGAAGGTGTGCCGCCTGCAGTTCCCTGACCAGAAGGATCTGATTGAATTCCCTGGCCAGGAGATACAGAATCCTCATAGGCGGTTCCTTCAGTGCCAGAAGGTCGTAATACAGACGCAGCGCCTTTTTTTGCTGATGCTCCGCTACCAGACGGACCATGTCAAATATCTGGCTGGTGACCTGGGGAACACAGACGGCATCGATATCCGCCCGGGTAATGACTTCCCGGCCCAGCGTATAACTCAGAAGCTTATCCAGCTCACTGCTGATATTGGCCATATCAGTTCCTGTTACAGACAGGAAATGCTCCATATCCGCCCGTTTTATTTTCCGCCCTTCGCGGTTCAGCCTGCCCAGTACCCATCTGATCAGCGTGTCGCTGTCCTGTACGGTAAACTCGGCTGCATGTCCGTTCTTCTGTACGGCTTTAAAAAGCCGGCTGCGTCTGTCCACTTCATCTTCGGAAAAAATGATGACCACGTATTCCGGCAGTTCGGACAGGTAGTCGGCCAATGCCCCGGCCTGCCCCTTGAAAAACCCGCTGCCCTCAACCAGGATCACCCGCCGGTCGGCAAAGAAAGGCATGGTCTCCGCCTGCGAAATGATCTCCTGCGCATCGGCATTTTTCCCTTCATAATGATGGAAGTTCATCTCCTCCCCCGCCGGAACAAGGGCATCCACCAGCTTCTTCCGATATTGGGCGCGAAGGTATTTTTCCGGTCCGTACAGCAGGTACACCCGCCGGAAATCGTGATTTTTTATGTCTTCCTGAATGCTTCTCATCGGTCTGTTTTCTTCTCTCTGCTACTGTGATTTTCTGTCAAACCTCTGTTTTAATTATAACCTGCACTTCCCTATATGGGAAGTCTCACACGAATATACAGAACAGGTATCGTGGGTTTAATTTTCCGGACGCAAAAACATACCCGCTGCGTTTCAGCGATACGTGCTGACTGTGAAGGAACTTCCGTCAGATTCAACTGTGACGGCTCCGTCCCGGTCAGTACGCTTTATATCTGCTCCGCTGGCCTGTAGGCGCTCCAGCAGCTCATCATGCGGATGGCCATACCGATTGTCTGCCCCGCAGGAGATCAGTGCCAGTTCCGGCTTTGTCCCGGACAGGAATCTGTCACCTGTAGAGAAGCGGGAACCGTGGTGGGCGGCCTTCAGGCAGGAAATGTCTGACAGATAAGGTATGACATCTTCTTCTCCCTCTCCCTCCAGGTCTCCCGTCAGAAGAGCCGAAAAGGACCCATAGCTGACAGCCAGAACCAGAGATCCTGCATTTCCCTCCCGCGCACCGCCGGACACAAGAGGATGGAGAACACGGATCTCCACGGAAGGAGTGTGCCCGCTGATACAGATTCTGTCCCCCTCCGAAAGCCATCTGACAGGGACCGCGGCCTCTGCAGAAAGACGCAGCAGATCCTCTGCGGCCGGATCTTCCCTCATCCATTCCGGCAGAAGCAGGCAGCCGATATCCGGTCCGCCTCCTTCTGCCGCCATCCGGAGCAGTTCTTCCACCCCGTTTTCATGGTCATCGTCCGGATGGCTGACAAAGATTCCTTCAATTCTGCTGATGCCCCTCTGCTTCAGGTAGGGCAGGATCCGGTATCTTCCCACTCCTCTCACATCCGAGCTTCCCCCGTCGGAGAGGAAGACGGTCTCCCGGCTGAAGGCTTTTCCGCTGCTGACAGACAATACCAGCCCGTCTCCCTGTCCCACATCCAGCATCGTGAGGGAGAAGACAGCCGGCACACGGTATGAGAGGCAGACAGCGCCCGTGAGGATTTCCAGCAGTGCCACAGCCAGACAAATGCCTTTGCGGTATCTGTGAGTTTTTCGTTCCGCGTCTCTGCTCCGTCCTGCTCTCTTCAGCAGCAGGCAGGAGATCCCCAGCAAATAATAATACAGGATAATCTGCCATAATGCCGGTCTGCCGCAGACCCAGACTGAAAAGGGTACTCTTTGGACAAGGGATGCAAAGCCGTTCAGGAAACGGACCGCGAGGCCTGCCGGACAGAGCATAATATGGCCGGCAGCCGGGTGCAGCAGACCAGCCGCCAGACCGGCGAAACCCAGCACAAGCAGATATCCCAGCAGCGGTGCTGCGATCAGGCTGACCGGAAGGCCGAGCAGCGGGATCTCATAATAATTCCACGCAAGTACCGGCAGAATACCGATCGTGACAGCCAGCCACAAAAAAACAGCCTGCAGCAGCTGCTTTGCGGCCTGCATGCGTCTGCTTCTCTCCAGATGGAACCTGTCCGGAAGCAGATCTGTCAGCACCGGATATATCAGGGCAATGGAAAGGACTGCTGCCGCGGACAGCTGAAATCCCGTATAAAACAGATATCCGGGATTTTCCAAAAGAAGCAGGATGCCGGCCAGAGACAGTGCCGACAGGGAATCGTAGGTCCGCCGGGTGACCTTTGCTCCCAGCAGAACGGCGAACATAATCCATGCGCGCACGGCGGACACCGGTGACCCGGCAAATACGCAGAAGAGCCCCATGGCCGCGGCGGCGCCTGCAGCTGCACAAACCGTCATCCGGATCCTCTGCCGGCGGTCCGGCTCCTTCCGCCCTGCCGCGCAGAAGAGCAAAAGCAGCATCCGGAAAACAGCCAGTCCGAGGAAGGTGATATGCATGCCGGATATGCTGACGATATGGTATACGGCAGCTGCCTGATAGGTCATGCGCAGTTCCTCATCCAGCATGCTTTTATCTCCCAGAAGCATGGCAGCCAGCACGGCTGCCGGTTCTTCGGGCAGCTGGTCCTGCAGCTGATTCAGGAAGAATTCTCTTGCGGCACACAGGTTCTCGCGCAGACCGCCTCCTTCCCGCAGGATCTCCACAGAAACTCCGCGCGGGAGAAATGCCTGTATCCAGATTTTCCGGCAGGCGTAATACTGCCTGCTGTTAAACTGTCCCGGATTGCCGGGCGTCTCCGTATAAGCGCACTCTCCCCGGAAACACACAGTGGCCCCGATCTGCAGAAGGGGCTCCGGCCGGCTGCTTTCATATTCTGTTTTTCTTTCCGATACCGATTCTTTCAGGGAATCCTGAAAAGAACTGCTCTCAGATGCCGCACGGGCGGCAAAAAGAATGAGTTTTGAAAGATAGATCTGTCTGCGGCCATATGTGATGGCTGCATGCTGCAATACATACTGCACTGCCCTTTCCCGGACCTGCCTCGAGGCGATCGTGCCGGTTACCCGCGCCTCAATTCCCTCTTCCAGGGCTGCCCTGTCCTCCACAGAAAGGGAGGGTTCCCCAAATATGGGCAGCCCGGCAGTCCGGCCGATCCAGACTGCCAGCATCAGGCCGGTCCAGAGCAGCAGCAGGGGACGTCTGGCCATCTGCGCTCCTCCT
The DNA here is from genome assembly GCA_902795835.1 of uncultured Lachnospiraceae bacterium. Next base: position 6,409 of record CADBNA010000129.1, read on the forward strand.
GTGTGTTCTGTCAGCTCTGTATCAGCGCCGTATTCTTTTTATACTGTTCGTTGAGGTCCAGCGTGCCGCGGAACATGACGTCATTTTTTCCGTCTATGGAAAACTGAACCGTCTCAATATGACAGCTGTCTGTCAGGGAATTGACTATGGCATACACCGGGATCTCGGCCTTTACCGCCAGATACGTTGTCTGTATGCCCGTGTCGAAATTCACGTGGCACACGCCCTCCTGGGCAATGGCGCTCAGGATGTTGGTGTCTGCGGAAAGCACAGGGTAATGACCGGTCTCCTTCGGTCCCTTGATCAGTTCTTCGACAACTGCCTGCTCGATCGGCTCGCTGCTGATATAGTACATGCGTCTGGATTCCGGCAGCAGCATGGACCCTGTCTCGTCTGTAAAATACAGTGTAACCTGTACGCTCTGGTAAGCGTTGATCGTCTTGGCCGCATTCTCGACAAAGCTGTTGGCCGTCATAACGCCTATTTCCGATCCGGAAGCGTTTTTCAGAGGAATGCTGTCCACAAGAAAAGCCACACTGTCTACACCGTCAATCTGCAGAAACGTGCGCACGATCCCGCCGCGGCAGAGTACTTCTCTGGACGCATCCATTGTTGAATAATTGCCGCTCATATTCAGTGTCAGCACGGTTCCTGACAGCTGGTGTCCGAGAATCTTCGTACCTTCCGGAAGCAGGCTCCGCTGTTTCTCCTGGTTGTTTTCCATGCCCAGCCTTGCTATGATTTCCAGAATCAGGCCTTCCGTGTCGATATCCGCCGCCTCAGGAGTAAAGCTGACCCGCTGCAGTTCATTTTCCTCTGTATTCAGATAGTACAGAAAATATCCGGATACCGGCTCTGCCTCTCTGCATCCCGCCAGTAACAGAAGCAGACAAAAGAAAAGCACGGCCGATGTTTTTTTTACATGTTTATTTGCCATGTTTTGTTTCCCTGCGAAAATTGACGCCCCTGGTCATCATACAACATATACCAGCGGTATCCGGATGGAAAACGTCGTCCCCTCACCCGGTTTGCTGCTCACACGTATCGCGCCTCTGTGCATGAGAATCGCGCTCTTTGTAATCGCCAGTCCAAGTCCGGTGCCTCCAATCTCGCGGGAGTGGCTCTTGTCCACCCGATAGAAGCGCTCGAAGATATGGTCTAAGGAATCCTCCGGAATGCCGATGCCGGAATCCGCGATTGTCACATAGAAGTACTTGCGGTCAGCATTGAGCGAGACGCGGACCCAGCCGCCTTCCGGATTGTTGTACTTGATGGCGTTCTCGATAATATTGGAAAACGCAAGGGTCAGCTTGGTGCTGTCTACCTCGGCCGTAACCGGACGGAAACTGTCGAGGATCAGTTCCACGTTCTGCCTGTCCCCGATGGGCCGCAGCCGCCGGATAATCCGGTCAAGCAGGTCATTTATCCGGACCTCCTCAATGTTCAGGTCGGCCGCCCTCCTGTCCATCTTTACAAGGGACAGCAGATCGGTAATAATGCTGTTCTCACGGTCAATCTCTTCGGAAATATCCGTCATGAACTCTCTGTATTGCTCAACCGGAGCATCCGGATTCATATTCAGCGCGTCCGCCAGCACCTTCATGGAAGCCAGGGGCGTCTTCAGTTCATGTGACACGTTCGAAACGAATTCATCTCTCGAATCATCTATGGCCCGCACCCTGGTCATCATGCGGTTGAAGGAATCCGTGATCAGTTCCGTCTCGAGATAATCCGGCACGGATATCTCCTCGTCCTGGAAGCCCTCTGAGATCCCCTCAATCTCCTCTGATATTTTCTGCAGAGGCTGTACAAGCACTCCGGACCACCAGAAGCCAAGCACAAGTACCAGCAGCAGAATGATAAGGAGTATCGTCGAGCCTCTCTGTTCCAGAATCACCTTACTCGCAGCAATCTCAGACGTGGATACGCTGATCAGAAGAACGCCTTCCAGAGAAGGATTTTCGGCCTCGCGCCGCCGGATCCGCATGGTCATTTCCAGATACTGGCTGTCTTCGTTGTACAGGCTTGTCTCTTTTCCTCTCAGACAGTCTATTACCTCCCGGGAAAGCGAGTACTTGCCTGTGTCCAGGTTAAAGGTATCCTTGATTACGCGGGACTCACTGTTGATGATCAGGATCCGGCCGCCGTAAATGCCGGCCAGCAAATCAAACTCGCCGTTGATCACTTCGTCATCCGGGTGGGCCAGATACTCCCTTTTCAGCAGCTGGTCGATCAGGATGTCGCACTGGTTGCGGACACGGATCTCACGCTGGGACAGGGCGCGCGATTCATAGCTCTGTACGACAATTGTCTCCGCAACCAGGGCGGGAACGATGCCCATGACAAACAGAAGCATCATGATCCGAAACCGGATGCTTCGAAAAAAAGGCCATCTTCTGTTCAGTCCTCTGCTCTTCTGGTCTGCCACTGCTCTTTACTGTTCCTCAGTTTCGGCTTCGGCGTTTTGCTGTTCCTCAGTTCCGGCTTCGGCGTTTGGCTGTACCGCAGTTCCGACTTCGGCGTTTTGCTGTTTCTCAAAGCTGAACGTCACGCCGTCCATCTCCAGAACCAGCCTGTTGTCTGTATCTGTCAGGATCAGGTCATCATCCTTGTCCAGCCGGATGCCGCCCTGAACCTCTTCCCACTTACCGGTCTTGATACCGTCCGCATTCACTATGCTGGCGCTGCCGTCTGGGTCCAGGGTCAGGATAAAGGAACCGATCTCTTCCTGAGACAGTTCGATCTCCATGTACTTCGCCGACACCGCTGCCCATGTGCCTGTATACTTGCTGTCTGCATACCTGTCTCCCCCGCAGGCCGCCAGGAAAAGACAAAGCGCGCAAAACAGGACCAGAACCGCTCTGCTGATACTCCTGCCGCTAACCTTCATGTGTGCTCCCCTCCTTATACACTGATTCTCCCGCCAATAACAGATTACGGATCGCTCCGCGCCGGATAAGCTCTTCCGGCAAGGTAATCATGTCATATTATACCGTATGCATCCCGCTTTGAAAATGCCCGCAGTTGTTTTTTCTTGCATTTTGCGGTCAGAAATTATAAGATGGTTATATCGAGGAATCACGGAGGTGAGCAGGTGAGTTATCGCGGTGAGCAGAAAATCAAAGGAAAAACTTACGTATATGAAGCCATAGCAGTCTGGAATCCGGAGAAAAAACGCTCGGAACAGAAGCGGGTCTATATCGGAAGCCGGGATCCGGAGACTGGTGATTTTATTCCGAATAAAACCTATGAGCTTCTGGAAAAGGCGGAGCAGGAAGGCAGCTCCAGAGACGATGCCGTGCACGCCGTGCTCAGCAGCAAAAAGGGCAGGCGCTCTTCAAAGTCGAAAGAAGCAGCACCCGCGCGCCAGGATGAGATGAGGATTTCTGAACCCACAGCATCTCCGACTGCTCCTGTGCCTCAGGAGAATACAGTATCTGAACCCGCTGTGCCTCAGGAGAATACAGTATCTGAGCCCGCTGCGCCTCAGACAGCTCCTGTGTCTCAGGAGAATACAGTTTCTGAGCCCGCTGCGCCTCAGACAGCTCCTGTGTCTCAGGAGAATACAGTTTCTGAGCCCGCAGCAACTCAGGAAGCACTTACGCGCCGGGAAAATAAGGGATCTGAACCTTCAGTGCTGAGACTTCCGCCCGTGGAGCAGGCAGCCCCTCCCCGCATCGCATCCGCTGCCGGGTACGGCCGTGCCTGTGCGCTCAGGCAGGTTGCCGCAGGCTGCGGTCTTTCGGATATTCTGAAGAGATGCTTCCCCTCCTCATGGGAAAAAATCCTGGAATATGCCATTTCCGGCAGCGGCCCTGTTCCTCCGGTTGATGAGGGAAAAGCCGGGGAGTTTTTCGCGGAGTGGACAGAACATTGCAGCGACCAGACATACCGCTCTTTCTATACAGGTCTCAGCCATTTTTATCCGGACAGCGCAGATGTCCTGGCAGCAGGTTCTCAGGGCCGCGCGCCTGCTTCAGCCGGAAGCAGCGGCGCACGCAATGCCGCCGGCGCCGGCATACCTCAGATAACAGTTCTTGTCGGAGCGGAATCGGGGCTTCCCGTTTACTATCGGTTTGACGAGGGACTCGTTCCCGTCATGCAGGACCTGATCACGGGTTTCGGCTTTCTGAAGCCTCTGGACCTCACGCAGGTATGCTTCTGTTTTCCCGAGTTTCTCTATACGGACCGCGGACTTTATCTCCTGCTGCAGCATGACATCCGCTTTATCGTCCGCATGCCTCTCCAGGCAATTCCGGCCGCATCGCTGCTGAAAAACTATGATCCGGAGCAGCCCGGAGACGGCACCGAAGTCATCCTGAACGGACGCCCCTGTCTGATCCGCTCCGTCAGCACCGTACTCAATGGCCGTCATGTCTGCTGGCACCTCTGCTGTGACAGGCAGAGCCGCCGGGCTGCAAAGGCCAATCTGCTGCACCATATCTGTTCACTGGAGGAAAAAGTGACATCCGGCAGCCTGCAGACGACAGATGCCGCTGTCAGGCGGTACCTGGCCTTTGAGCGGAAAGCCGGAGAAGGCTGGATGTACAGAAGGAAAGAAGAAGTGATCCGGGAAGAACTGAAATACGCCGGCTGTTTTATTCTGCTGTCAAACGGCGTCGACGATACCCTTCCCGTTCTGCAGAGCGCCCTGTTCCAGACAGACCTGGCAAAGATTGCCGACCAGCCCGGAAACCTGTCAGAAAACCTGAAATCCGATCCGGATCTGAAGGGCGCCGACCCCTGGAACCCCAAAGCCGTATCCACCGAAGTGTTCTGCTCCTTCCTGAAGCTGATCCTGCACACACGGATCCAGAACCTTCTCCTGTCCGGTGATGCCGCAGATCTTCTCACGGCGCCGGAAAAAGGCGGAAACTCCGGGGATCATCCCGAACCCGCAGCACTGTACAGCCCGGAAAACCTCCTGGCAGAACTTGAAGAAATCCGTCAGATCAGATACGAAGACGGAACAGCCGTCATAACGCCGCTCACAGACAGGCAG
>CADBNA010000130.1 GCA_902795835.1 uncultured Lachnospiraceae bacterium
CCGAAAGCTTTCCCGTCCCTCTCTGGCCTGCCGGCGGATCCCGGGGTCCTCATCCTCTCCGGGTTTCGCGCCTGAAAGTCTCGCAAAAGACAGAGTCTGAAAAGCCTGCTGGAGCGGACCAAAAAGACGCATCTCACGGAGAGACCGCACCAGATCCAGATCCTGCCTCATGCTTTTCTGCCATGCAGCCGGCCCGTCCGGGCGCCCCGACAGCTGCAGATTCTGTTCCGCCAGCTGTTCCGCTCCTTCCAGAATCCGGCCAGTCTCCTCCAGCAGGAAATGCATCCACGGTTTTTCCTGCAATTCCTCTGCCGTTTCCGCCTGAAAACTTTTCACACAGCTCTCGAGCCACGCATCCGGATCCGGATTGGAGGAGGCAAAGTCGCTGACCCTCTGGATCAGGTCTTCCAGCCGGCGGTCACTTTTTCCGGGCGCAAATGCATCGGCAAAAGCGAGGAAAGCCGGGAGGTGACCGGCATACTGCTCCTCCAGCATTTCTTTCATCACCCTGCCCTGCAGCATGCGCAGCTCGCCTTCATCCGCGATGCTGTACCCGGGATCCAGGTCGATCAGATGACAGTAATTCCGTATGACAGTTGTGCAGAAGCTGTGGATCGTACTGATGTGCGCGTGCTGCAGCAGTGCACTCTGTCTCTGGAGATGAATGTTGTCGGGATCCTCTTCCAGCCTTTTTTCCAGCGCCCTGCCGACGCGGTCGCGCATTTCGGCTGCCGCAGCCCTGGTAAACGTCACCACCAGCAGCCTGTCAATATCCGTCGGGTGCTCCCTGTCCGTTACCAGAGACAGAATGCGCTCGACAAGCACCGCCGTTTTGCCGGATCCGGCAGCTGCCGATACCAGGAGGTTTTCATTTCTCGTATCTATGACCTGCTTTTGTTCCGCTGTCCAGACTGCTCCCATCAGGCCCCTCCTTTCTGCCGCTGATTCTCCGGATTCTGTCCCGCTTCTCCGGTTGATTCTACGTTCTGCGTATTCGCTCCGGCCTGCTCCGGGGTCTGCGTATCCGCTCCGGCCTGCTCCGGGCTCTGTGTGCCCGCTCCGGCCTGCTCCGGGCTCTGTGTACCCCCTCCGGCCTGCTCCGGGGTCTGCGTATCCCCTCCGACTATTTCCCGCATTTTAGCCAGGACATCCGACCCTCTTACCATCCGCCGGTGCCGGCATCCATCCAGCCTCTCGTCAAAGCCGCAGATTCCCCGGTACGGGCAATACGTACAGGAGGATTTGTCTCCGTCCTGCAGAGGCAGGGTCTCTGTCTCTCCGGTCATGATGCGCTCGCCCAGTCCGGCGGCTTTTAAAAGGGCATATTTCTGAATAACGGCAAAAACATCGCCGCCCGCGGCCTGAGAGGTTTTCGCCACGGATCCGTCCTTGTTAAGGGAAACCGGTATGACAGCCGATGCCCCCTGCTCCAGCGTGTTATCCATATGCCGGAGGATTTCTCTCTCGCTGCGCACCAGACCGGACGGCCTGAGGCTTTTCAGGATCGCCTCCCGGGAGAGGGCCAGCAATTCCTCATGGCTTTTCTCCTCATCTCCCGCTCCGGGAATGTCTGACAGGTACGGGTCATCAATATGATAGTAAAAAATTCCTGCCGGCTCCGCGGTCTCGCCGGGATGACGGCGCGACTCACTCTCCATGGCGGCATTCAGATAGACGGCCAGCTGCAGCTGTGTGCCGTACCACAGGCTGTCCATATCCAGGCGGGTGGTTCCGGTTTTATAGTCGATGATTTTCACATATCTTTTTCCGTCCGCCGTCAGTTCATCCAGTCTGTCGATCCGTCCCCGCAGCCGCATCACGCCGCCGGGCAGCCGGAACCGCATCGTCTCCAGATCGTCTGTAAAGGCGAACTCAAAATCCTCCGGCAGAAAATCACCCCGCCGCAGCTGTTCCTGCAGCGCCCAGACCGTTCTCTGCATCATCTCCCGCATGCGCTCCAGCAGAAACTGATGGCGCCCGGAGCTCTGCAGGACGGTGTTATTGTAGCCGTAGGCCACCTCATCCAGTGACCTGTCGGCCAGCGTCTCGCGCTGACTGTCCGTCAGATCCGGCCATCTCAGCTTCTCTTTCCGCAGCGTTCCGGCAAACCGTTCCAGTGCGGCATGCATAACCGTGCCGAAATCCGCCGGTGTAAATACATATTCCTCCCG
>CADBNA010000131.1 GCA_902795835.1 uncultured Lachnospiraceae bacterium
AGCACCCGCAGGGGGTGTGTCCCGAGAATCAGCTGCAGTTCTCTGCTCCAATGCTGCAGGTCACGTTTGTTCCTCAGCTGTTTTTTTACAGATTCGTCATACCCGCCGGAATCTGCCGTCCAGGCGTTTTCTATTTCTTCAAACATGCCGCTGCTCCTGACTGTCTGTGAATCCTGCCGCTGATCTGACCGGTGCAGCCCGGGGAAAATGCCCCCGGACGCACGCCGCCTTCAGGGCCAACAGACCCATTGCAATTATCAGATGATTGCTTATAATAGTCTTCAGAAACCAGATTGAATATCATTATTATACTTTTTTTGATAAGTATCGTACAAAGAGGAGAGAACATGGCCTTACTGGAGCTGCTTTCCATGGACTCCCTGCCGGTCCGCTACAATATCCCCCATCTGCCGATCAGGCTGAAGACTTTCGACATGGCAGCACCTGAAACCATCAGTCCGCACTGGCACGAAGAGCTGGAAATCCTGTATGTTCTGGATGGCATGGTTCAGATCCAGACAAAGCAGTACGACAGGGAACTTCATAAAGGAGACGGGTTCGTCGTCTGCACCCGTCAGATCCACAGCATTACCTGTCCCCTGGGAAAGCACGCCCGCCTGTTTGTTTTGCATGCAGACCTGCATCCGCTTATTGACAATCACACCATGACTGTCAGTCTCCTGTACCCCATGTTTCAGGATCCTGCGGAAAGCGGTTATCTTCTCCTGTCCTCAGAACAGACACATACAGAGATACTCCGCCTTCTGGAACAGATCTGCAAGTTTGAAACCACCCGTCCGACGGCCTATGCACTGGAGCTTGCCGGCCTGCTCAATATTCTGATCGCCCGTATCTGCAGGACTTTCCTTCCTTTCCAGGAAAACCGCATTCCTCCTGAGGATATTGTCTGCCTGCAGAGTATGGTGGATTACATCTCCCGCTTTTACGCAGAAAAAATCCAGCTGGCGGATATTTCGTCAGCCGGACATACCAGCCGCAGCAAGTGCTGCAAAATATTCAAAACCTATTTAAACCTGGCTCCGATTGAATTTCTCAACTCGTACCGGCTTTCGATCAGCCGGGAGCTGCTGATCACAACCCCCTGGAAGATCTCTGCCATAACGACGGCCTGCGGTTTTTCCCACCAGAGTTATTTCTCCCGCATCTTCCGGGAAAAATACGGGCTCACCCCAAACGAATACAGGATCCAGAACATCCTGGACAGCCCTAACTTCTAAACGGAAGACACAGCGTGACACAATGATTATTTCGATAAATAATGAGTCAGAAAGGAAACGGCGGCACCGGAGTTCATTACTCCTGTGCCGCCTTCCGTTTCATCCGTCTGCCCCCGCAAGATGTTATGAGGCATCTGCCTGTTTCCTGTCCAGGGATAATATCAGGTTATTGCTTCTGAACGCGTTAAAGTATCTGACGTCTTCTGCCAGTGCGAGTACCATACGGATTCCGACGGTTTCAGAGGCTGCATCTTTGCTGTGGAGCTCCTGCCACATGATGGGATCAAAGGCTTTGCAGAAATCACGGAAGGTTATGCTTATCTTGTCATCGTTCACAGCCAGACGGTAATCTACGCCGTATGTGCCAAACCGTTTCTTCTTCCCGTGAAGGATAACATTGCCTGCTATCTCTTCCGTAAAAAGAGCAATCCGTTCCGCGGTTTTTTTATCTATTCCGTGATCGAGACAGAACGCCTGCGCCTTTTCACTGACAGGAACAACATCATCGATCGTGTCGATCCGTTCGTACATATTATCCTGCTGGCTGCCGCCGAATCCTTCCGGGAGGAACATGAAGTCTTCCCAGTGTTTCGGAATTCCTCTGCTCTTTACGCAAATGACGAGGAGCATGACAAGTACAAGAAGAATTTTACCCACGGCAACCGATGCCAGTACGCCCTTCGATCCAAATAGGAATCCGAGTACCAGGGCCAGCACGACAGGTATTGCAAACCTTTCGCATAAGGAAATAACATTGACAATCTTCCTTCGCTGGATTCCCTGCAGATAATTCTGAAAGGAGACGCTGGCAGTGTCAAAAGCCAGACTGACGGCCAGACAGCGAATGGAAAAAACAGCCATGGCAACCAGCTCAGGATCATCTGTATAATAATGTGCAATCGAGGGGGCCGCAAAAGCAAGCAAGGCGCCGGCACCGGCCGAGGCAATTATTCCGAATTTCATTGCAAAGGAAAACAGCCGTTTCAGTCCGGTCCGATCCTCGGCACTGTAGTAGACACTGCTCATAGTGAGCATGGTGCGGGAGACTCCCGTGGCCAGGCAGAACATCAGAAGATTCAGGTCATTCTGCATACCTCTTGCAGCAATTGCGGCAGTAGAAAGGGCTACAGCCAGGTTAAACCGGTTGATTATCAGGTCCCGGAGTACAGAAGCCATCTTCCGCACAAGAGACGGCGATCCTGCCCGGGCAATATCCCGCAGACGGGATGGCCGGGAATAACGCAGGGACAGACGGAACACGTTCTTTCTTCTGATGAAATGGCTAATGAGAACCGCCAGCTGGACATAGAGCGCAATTGCCGAAGAAAGCCCTATTCCAAAGACCCCTGCTTTGAGCACAAGGGCGCTGATCAGATCACCGGTAATATTGACCACACACAAAACAATCGAGGAGATCGGCAAAAGCCTCAGTGATCCATCCATAGTAATCACAGGGCTGATGAGCTGAATCAGCATGAGTGCCGGGATTCCAATTAAATACCCTCTCAGATAACGGTTCATCAGCGGATACAATTCCGGTTTCCTGTTCATGGAAACACCGCTGATGGAAATCAGAATATCCGGCTTAAACACGCAGATTGCAACAAGAACCGCTGAGATAACGATCATGAAAAGGATTGTTGTGGAGAAGACAGATCTGGCGTCTTCCTTTTCTCCCCTGCCCAGATATCCGGAAGATACAACCTGGCATCCGGTTGAAAAGAAGCTTGCAATGAGAAGCAGAAAACTGACAAACGGGCCTAACAGGGAAATAGCTGAATACGCATCTCCTCCGAGAAACCGGCTGGTGATCAGGCCATCAATGATGGTGGATATAACGCCTGCCAGTTCCGTCAGAATCAGTGAAACCGCAGTAAACAAAAAAATGCTCGGGATCAGGCCTATCGAAGACTTTTTTGAACTTCCGTCGTGTGTCTTCCTGCCTATAGTCATAGTCATTTGAAGTCTCCTTTCAGAAACAATCCCGGTTTATTGAAATTCCTGTAAATCCTGAAATCACCACGGAAAAAGTGAGTCA
>CADBNA010000132.1 GCA_902795835.1 uncultured Lachnospiraceae bacterium
AGATAGGGGTTCGAGGGATTCGAGGTGCCTGCCTTCTGGCCCACTGCATCCTCAAAATACACAGCAGTCGCCTCATCGAACCACAGCGCACGCAGACTTTTGTTAGTGTACTCCCACTGGATGAAATGGTAGAGCTCATGAGCAATGGTGTGGTACATTGCCGAAGATTCGTTGTCGTATTTACCGCCGTCCTTATAGCCGGAGCCGAGTGAACTGAATGTCAGATAGAGCACATTCCCGTTCTGGGTATTCGCACCGCCGTAGCCGCCGGCTGTTCCTTCATAGGGGTTCTTCTCCACCTCGACAGGCCACTTTGAGCGGGTGTCCCGGAAATAGTCCTGTTTGTAGGAAGCAAGGACCTCTTCCAGATCTGCCGCTAGTCGCTGCATGTCCTCGACACGCAGTTTTGCCTTTTTAACGGAAGTGTCGTCGTTGTACATACTCTCCGGCAGATTGATCCGGAAATGCCCTTCCTCAGACGTGACCTGATAAACATTCTCACTGAAATAGCGGATCGCGTATTTCACGCCCATCGCTTTCGCATCATTGATATCAGTGAGTCTGCGTCCAAAGTCAATGGTGTCGTCCTCAAAACTGCCCGACCCTGCAAATAGGTACGACTCGACAGCACCGGCGTATTCAGCCAGATTAATCGAAGCCGTGACCGTATCCCCGCTGCGGACTGTTTCCAGCGGAAGCGGCAGAAAACCGTGTTCTCCGTCGCTGTCCACCCAGGGCAGTGCAAGGATCATCCGGGTGGAAAAATCCCCTTCCGGTGCGGGCGAACGGAGTGAAAGCGTCACCTCGCCGGATGCATCGGGATCCAGCACCAGGTCGAAGACCTCGCCGGCAGCCGTTTCGGGCAGGTCTGAAGTTGCCTGAACCAGCAATGCAGTACCGCCTCCGTCAGCCGGAAAGCTGACCGTTGTGCCGCCCAGTTCCACATCCCCCTGTGCCGTGGTCTGCACGGCTTCACCTCTCGGCGACCCGGACCCGCCAGGCTGTGCAGACTGCGCAGGCGCTGAGGACTGTGTGCGCTCTGTAGACTGTGTTGGCCCTGCGGGCTGTGGAGAAGGACCGGTCGGCCCTTTTTCTTTGCAGCCCGATATCAACAGCGCTGCAAAAAGCAGGAGAACAGTGAACAGAACGGGGAACAGCGATTTCCTGACAGAACGTCCGGCATCTTTACTATGTTTCATGACCGGTTCCCTCCCTTTATATCGTGTATGGAAGCGTCGTCCTATTATCCTTTGATGATCGCATTTACGCAGTGATCCTTCAGGAACTTCTCCACAAAATCAAAATCGGCATCCTCTGCGTAGACCTGGTTTTTATCCAGCCGCTGGTCGACATGGATGGTATTCCTCTTCCGGCGTACCCTGATGCTCGCCACCTTGCTCAGGTCTGACGTACTGCTGCTGCGTGCGGCAGTGGTCAGCCCCAATCCGGCTGCAGCCGGATTCCCCGACGCGATGCTCATCAAAGCGGTAAGCCAGCCGAGAGCCTCCGCCTTCTTGAACTGGCGCGGCATCTGGATATGCTTGACATACTCATCTGTCATCTCAAACAGCACCTGATACTTCCATCCGTACATGCCCGCAAGGATCAGATAAGCCACGATACTGATCACGAAGAATACGCCGATGAGGATCACGAAGACCTTCGAAGCCGCCCACAGATCGGCGCTGTTTTTTATTCCGCCCTGGAAAAGGCTGATGATCAGCGTGAACAGATACACAGCACCGAAACTGATCCCCAGGACCTTCCACACTGTGAACAGGATCGTGGGATTGCGCAGCATGTCAAACTCATAGGTCCAGCGATAGACCCCGTCCGGGCAGAGCCAGATATTTTCTGTAACCTGTTTGCCCTGGTTCTGATTGTCATTCATTCTTATTTACCTCCTTGTTCCTTCTGAAACAAAATGTGGAAAAACCTGTCCTGATGAAAAAGCATTGGGATCCTTTCCGGCGTTACCACGTTTACGCCTACCTGCCCGCTCTTTCCGTCCTCTGCGGCAATGCCCATGTCGATCACAGCCGACTTCCCGTCCACCGTGATCCGCAGTTCATGCGCCGTATCGTAGCGGACCGGTATGCTGCCGTGTGGCGGAAGGTCCCCGCTTAAAAATACATAAGTCCCTGTGTGTTCGCCTTCCGGCAAGCCCGTCAATGCTGCGAGCTCCCCGTCAAATTGGATCGTGATGCTCTCCCCGTCTCCGTTGAACCGCAGGCTGCCGTGCTCCGAAGTGAAAGTTCCCTCGTGGGGAGCCGGTGCGGGTGTGTCGGGCTCATAGGGAATGTTGTCCGGCTTTGTGCAGCCGAAACAGCCGATGCACAGAAGCAAAACTGCCAGAAACATCGGGATCTTTTTGCATAAATCGCTTTTCATAGATTCACCCCTCTTCAATGATACCGGTTTTGAATCTTCTACTCTTTGCATTATACTAGTCCGCAAAGTCATTCTCAAGGGTTGCCAGAGGGTTGGCAATGACAACATTTTGGCAACCTGTTGCTTTCAG
>CADBNA010000133.1 GCA_902795835.1 uncultured Lachnospiraceae bacterium
CTTATCGGAAAGCATCCTTCTGCATACAGGAGTGATCAGAAAAGCTGGCCGCGTGGATCACGGGGACAGCTTTTTTGACCATGCGGCCGAGGAGCGGGAGAGAGGCATCACGATCTTTTCCAAGCAGGCAGAGTACGTCCTTGGGAGTAAACATTTTACACTGGTGGATACCCCCGGACATGTGGATTTTTCAGCCGAAATGGAGCGGACGCTTTCCGTTCTGGATTATGCGGCCCTGATCATCAGCGCGCCGGATGGGATCCATGGGCATGATATCACGCTTTGGAAGCTGTTTGAAACATATCAGATCCCGGTTTTTATCTTTGTAAACAAGATGGATCAGCCCGGGGCGGATAAGGACGGAATTCTCGATGAACTTAAAAGCAGGTTCGGGGAGGGATTTGTTGATTTCACAGAGCTTGGCAGTCATGAAGAAGATGCAGCAGCTTCCGAGCATGTTCTCGAACAGATCGCTGTGTTGGATGATGAGCTTACGGAATCTTTTCTCATGTCCGGAGAAATGCCGCCGGACAAGATTCAAAGACTCATCAGGGAGCGAAAACTATTCCCTTGTTGTTTCGGTTCTGCCCTGAAAGATATTGGAGTTGACCATTTTCTTGAGGTTATAGAAGAATATACTGAGGAATCTGAGATGCCGGATTCCTTTTCGGCGAGGATCTATAAGATCTCCAGAGACAGCCGGGGAAACCGTCTCACACACATCCGGCTCCTCGGAGGCGAGCTGAAGACAAAAGAAACAATCCGGGTTTTTGCCCCGGGCTCAGCCGGGGAAGCCAAGGAAGAAAAGGTCGATCAGATCCTGCTTTTTTCGGGTGAATATTATGAACAGCTGCAGGATGCGAAAGCGGGTATGGTCGTTGCTCTCAAAGGTCTTGCGGAAAGCAGGGCAGGAGGATCCCTCGGAAAGCCTCTTCCCGGCGGCCATCCGCTGATGGTGCCGCTGTTTTCTTCGCGCATCACTCCTGTGGACAGCATGGATATGCACCGGCTGTATATGATCTGCAGGGAACTTGAGGAAGAGATACCGGAGATCAGGGTCGACTTTAAACCTGCTCAGAATGAATTGAGATGTCAGCTGATGGGTGCGGTTCAGACGGATGTTCTGCAGGAGATACTGCATAACCGCTTTCATACGGATGTTCGCTTTGAACCTGCATCGGTTGTGTACCGGGAAACCATTACGGCACCGGTCTACTGTACAGGGCATTACGAGCCTCTTAAGCATTATGCGGAGGTACACTTTGTTCTTGAGCCCCTTGAACGGGACTGCGGCATGGAGTATGTGTCTTCACTCAGCGAGGATGTTCTTTCGCGGAACTTTCAGCGGCTGATCCTGACAAATGCCGCAGAGAAAAAACACATTGGCGTTCTGGCCGGCGGAGAACTGACAGATGTCAGAATACGCCTGGTGAATGCGAAAGCGCATGAGAAGCATACGGAGGGCGGAGATTTCCGCCAGGCGGTCTACAGGGCCATACGCCAGGGACTGATGAAGAGCAGGGAAGGCGGAACCTGTCAGCTGCTGGAACCATACTATGATTTTGAGCTGCGGGTTCCGACGCCATCAGCAGGCCGCGCTATGACAGATCTCGGACGTATCGCGGAAAGCTTTACCGGTCCGCAGACGGAAGGCGGGGAGTCTGTGTTCCGGGGACGTGCGGCTGTCACGGCAATGCAGGGATACGGGGAGACTGTCCTTTCCTATACAGGGGGATTCGGACGGCTGCACTGCGTTTTCGGAGGATACGGAGACTGCATGGATCCTGATTCAGTGATCCGCGAGGCCGCATATGATCCGGAGCTGGATGCCGATCATCCGTCCGGTTCTGTTTTCTGTTCCCATGGTGCCGGGTTTTATGTGCCCTGGTACGAGGCGGATGACATGATGCATCTTCCTTTTGTCCGGCAGGACGGTATGGCCGGATCACCGGCGGAACCGGACAGCACAGGCGTTTCCAAAGGTTCTGCGGCAACAAATCCCGGGAGCCGTATACGCGGTGTACATCAGGAAGCGGGACGGGATTATCTTGGCGCCGGCCTTGCTGCAGACAAAGAGCTGGAGGCGATATTTAATCAGACCCTGGCAGGGAACCGGAAGGCGGGAAAACAGGATGATTCCCGACAGCGCCGGCAGGATCCGATGAGAAAGCGCGAAAAGAGCAGTATCGTCACGGTTCCTGATCCTTTGCAGGATTACCTGCTGGTGGATGGATACAATATCATTTTTGCCTGGAACGAACTGAAGGAACTGGCAGATGTGAATGTGGACGCGGCCAGGACGGCGCTTGCGGATATTCTTGCCAACTACCAGGGATACCGGGGTATGACGCTGATCCTCGTATTTGATGCCTATAAGGTCAGGGGAGGACAGGGATCCGTCGAACAATACCACAATATTCACATCGTTTATACAAAAGAGGCACAGACTGCAGATGCTTACATAGAGGCGGCTGTTCATGAGATCGCAAAGAACCACAGGGTCACTGTGGCGACCTCGGACGGCCTTGAGCAGACGATCGTTTTCGGAGAGGGTGCATACAGAATGTCAGCCAGAGAACTGAAGCAGGACGTTGAGAGCTGCAGCCGCGATATTTATGAGCAGTTCATCGCCCGGAAGATAGCACTTGGAAACAGGATGCGGCTCGAAGAACCGGAACCGGCAGCAGAAGAATAGAGCTAAAGGCATATCAAAGGGGCTGTCATGTTGTGTGTACAAAATCCCCTTCTACGGACGTCGTCGGCCCGCAGCGAAGACGGGGACCGTAGAAGGGGATTTGTGTACGCTTTTTGCTTTTCAAAACTCCGCTTCGAATCAAAAGTAAAGCGTCTTCTGTCAGCATTCCTCCTCAGAGGGAACATACGGTGACGGGCTGAATGCGTAACGGACAAACCGGTTCATTTCCTGCATCGTGTCAAAGCAGCCGATGAATACACGGTTGCCCATGACGCCTGAAAGTGCATCCGGCATGCGGGTCGTTAAGGAAATAGAATCCCTGTAAGCATCGACCAGCTCTACGTCTGTGTGGGTGTAGCTGTTTTCATCCCGGCGGCCGCAGTACACACAGTAACGCTGTGGTCCGGAGAAAGTGTGCCTTACTTCATCAAAGGCGATCATGTCCGCCCAGATACGGAAAACATCCGCGCTCTGTCCATAGTTGATCATGTCTGTAGTAAAGCCTCCGGCCGGACGCATATTGACTTCAAGACCTGCCACGCTTCCCTTTTTGCCGATCCCCGGAATGTCCTTGGTCAGTCGGAAGAATTCCAGATGGAAGAAACGGCAGCGGACATCAAAGGCCTTCAGGACCTTCTTTCCTGCCTTTTCAATATCGGGTGCCACCTTATTATTGACGTAATAATAACAGGGGATCCCTTCATTGACCATATCCATGATCGCGTTGGGCGAAATGTGGCTGGCGGCAAAGAGGACCTCTCCTTTTGAGTTGACTACGCCGTCGTAGGTTTCAACGATACCGCTGATATATTCCTCCATAACATAAGGAATCTCAGGAAGGGCGCGGAAAAACTCCCGAAGGTCCTCGTCATTTTCGAGGCGCCAGGTGGCTTCAGACCCGACGCCGCGGTCAGGCTTTACGATGACGGGATATCCGGTCTCGGCAATAAATTCCTGGGCTGCCTCCATGTCTGTTACCAGGATGCAGCGGGCAGTGGGAACACCGGCCTTTTTATAATACTTTTTCATGGTGGACTTGGAGCGGAAGCGCATGATCTGGTCGGATTTTAATCCCGACTGAATGTTGAAA
>CADBNA010000134.1 GCA_902795835.1 uncultured Lachnospiraceae bacterium
GAAGCTTCACAGGTGCTGCTGATCAGAAGCCGGAATCCCCGGGCGAATCCTTTGGCCGGGAAGAAAGAGAGGAGAAAAATGAGGACGGTCTGGATCATCGTATTGACTCTGGCATTGATTATTGGCGCAGGCGTTTACAGGGGTAACGTACAGCCCGGCGGATGGGAGGCAGCAGCGGATCCCTCCGACACGCCGCAGTCTTCCCGGGATGATCCCGGCGCAAAGGAGCTCTCGGTTGCCGGGAGCCCGGCCACGCTGGATGGAGTGACTGTGACACTGGACAAGGCTGCGGCAAGGAAAAACGGTACACGCGGGTACGAATACTCCTTCAGCGGTACCATCGAGAATAACTCGGACGAAGGCATCATGCGGGTGATCTACACCTTCGCGCTGATGGATGAAGAAGGAGAGGAATTCCGCTCCTTTGGAGAAGTTTACGACGGAGAAGACCGGTCGATCCCGCCCCACACGAAGCTTGAATTTTCTCACGAAGGAATCAAGTGGGGCCCGCAGTCAGTCCCGGCTTCCGTGAGAATCGGGATTTCATCCGTAGAAACAGAGACCGAGCTTCCGCCTGCCCGTATTCCGCAGACAGGTGAATTTCTGTATCAGGCTCTGGGAGATGAAAAGCTCGCGAATATCAAAACGGAACCGCCGGTGAAGCTTTTGTTCCACATAGACCAGGGCGGATACGGAAGAACCGCGGAATTCACGGAAGGTGAGGAGCTTGACAAGGCAGTGGAACTGCTCTGCGGAATCAGGATCGGAGAAGAGTCCGGCGAGTGGGTCACAGACAATTATAACTGGATCTGGCTCGAGTGGGAGGATGGCTCTGAAACGGGTATCAGCCTGAATCTTACCAGCCTTGAGTACAATGTCCATTCCTATCCGCATACGTATCGGCTGGAGCATCTGGATGAGTTTTGGTCCTACGCCTCCGGTTTCCTGAAAGAGGATGAGTAAAACATGAAGGGGATCTGTATGAAAAATCGTGTCTCAGCCTGGATTACCGCGCTTGTGCTGGCAGGTGCCGTGACCGTATGCGGGCGGGCACCGGCTGTGCGGGCGGGGGAAACTGATCATCCGGAAATGACGGAAGGTGAGACCGGGACAGAGGATATTTTTCCGGAATCTGAAACCGGGACAGAAGAGGATTTCACGGAATGGGAAACCGGGACAGAGGAAGAGCCGGAGCGTGTCGTAAAGCTGGTCTGTGTGGGTGATAACCTGATGCACCGGGAGGTTTCTTTGAGCGGTCTGCAGGCGGACGGGACCTTCAGCTATGACTACAACTTTTCACTGATAAAGCCATATGTGGAGTCAGCGGACATAGCCATCATCAACCAGGAGTGTGTGACAGCGGGAAATGAGCTGGGCATCCGCGATTACCCCTGTTTCAACGCCAGGACAGAGGTGATCGACGCAATAGAGAAGGCCGGCTTTGACGTGGTGCTTGCAGCGACCAACCATATTCTTGACATGGGCGCAGGAGGACCGCTGTACATGATCCGGTATTTCCAGGATCATCACCGGGACCTTATGCTTCTGGGAATCCATGATAGCTGGGAAAACAGAGACCAGGTCTGCGTAAAGGAAGTCAACGGGATACGCATCGGCATGGTCAACTATACGGATATTCTCAACAACACCGTGGATTACCGGGGCAATGAGTATCTTGTGGACTATCTGGATCCCCAGATGCCGGACCATGAACGCCTGGCTGACCTGATCCGGGAGACAAAGGCAAATTCGGATTTTCTGATTGTTTTTCCCCACTGGGGAACGGAGTACAACCTGGGAACTGATGAGCAGCAGGCAAGAGAGACCGCCTTCCTGGCTGATCTTGGCGTAGACCTGGTAATTGGCGCCCATCCGCATGTTGTCGAACCGGTCATGGCTGTGGAGCGGCCGGACGGAGAGAAGATGCTGGTATACTATTCGCTTGGGAACTTCCAGTCCTATCAGAACAGAGAAGCGAGACTGATCGGCGGAATGGCTCAGGTGGAGATCGTGATGGATGGCGAAGGCGCGGGAATCAGGGATTTTGACATGGAATTCATGATGACGGACTACCGTTTCAGCGGAAGGGGAACGGGTGAATTCTTTGATCTGATCACAACGTATCCCTGGGAGATGTATTCCCGGGATATCGCTGTCAGCGGAGGGATCGGAATGCGTATTCCCGATTTCAGCGCTGACAGGATATTCCAGCTGCAGGCAGGTATGGCAGAGCAGGTAAAAAGAGCTAGGGCTGAATGGGGGCCTGGCTACTGAAAACCGGCATACAGGTCATTCGCAGGCTTGTGCAGCCATAGGGAACAAGGTATTTTTTTTCGGGGAGGGCATCGGGAAGAACGCCGGCCGGTCTGAGCGCGGCTTTTCCCTCCTCCATTTTCCAGTCAGCCGGGATAAGCTCAGTGTGAAGCAGCAGGGGCGGGTTGTCGCGTGAGAAAGGAATATCACCGACAGCCCGCCTTTCCAGCGTGAAAGGAGCTTCTGTCAGGCAATAGTTCCAGGCAGATGCCGCAAACAGCTCATAATCACACCAGGGGAACCTTCTTTCCACACCGTTTCTGGTAAACTCATGCATTTTGCTGCGAAAAGCGATGGGAAGAGCGAAAACAAGAGGACCGCGGCGGACGTAGTACAGCCCGTCGGTCTGCTCTTCCAGAACGGGATCGAACGAGAACTGCACGTCAAAAACGGTTTCTTCGGCAAATGTCTGCGTAATCTCAATGCGGGTCTGCCCCTCCGGGACCTGCAGCTTCTTGCCGCCGGCCTCACCGCGGCAGGCATCCCGGCGGACACAGGCTGAATGACAGCCCGCTGGCAGGCGCAGCGAAAGGGTGAAGCTGACCGGCGCAGAAGGAGTGACGCGGACACGGTAGGAATCCTCGAAGGGATAATCGGTTTCTACGGATATCCGTACATCTGCGCTGTCTAATGAGATGTCAGCCCGGACAGGGAGAACAGCCCCGATACTGATGCATTTTTCCCGCTGCAGGATTGCTGCGGAGGAAAGCTTTGGCCAGCCCTGCCCC
>CADBNA010000135.1 GCA_902795835.1 uncultured Lachnospiraceae bacterium
TCTGCAGGAGCAGAGGCTTTGCCAAACAGGCGTCTTTTCGGCTTCGGTTCTTCGTCTGCATCATCCTCTTCATCGAAGAAATCATCATCCTCTTCATAGTCGTCACTCATACGAACCGCATCCAGAAACTTGTCGAAAAGACCCATTTTATATCATCTCCTAAATTCAATTAAATTCCTATCACACAGAAACGGGATACTCCCGCTCACCGAAGATACCGGTGCCGACGCGCACCATTGTCGCGCCCTCTTCAATGGCTGTTTCATAGTCATTGGTCATCCCCATGCTGAGGACATTCATAAAGACATTATCAATGTTTTCTTTTGCGATGTCAACACTTAATTGTTTCAATTTACGGAAAACGGGCCGGTTCAGCTCCGGGTCATCTACAAAGGGAGCAATCGTCATGAGCCCGTCCACCCGCAGACCGGGCAGCGCAGCCGTATACCGGGCCAGCGACAGGGCCTCCTCCGGGGCAATGCCGAACTTCGTGTCCTCACCCGCCACATTCACCTCCAGAAGAACCGGAACAACAACGCCCTGCTTCTGTGCTTCTCTGCTCACGGCATCCGCCAGATCCCTGCTGTCGACAGAATGAATCATAACGGCCCGGCCCACGACATATTTGATCTTATTCTTCTGCAGATGCCCGATCATATGCCAGCGGATATCCTGCGGAAGCTCACCGAATTTATCCCGGAGCTCCTGCGGGCGGTTCTCGCCGAAATCACGCTGCCCCAGGTCGTAAATCTCCTGAATCATCTCAGAAGGCTTTGTCTTGCTGACGGCAATCAGGGTGACGCTGCCGCGGTCTCTGCCGCTGCGTTCACAGGCCGCGCAGATGCGCTGCTCAACGTTGTTGAAATTCTCTTTAAGCATATGTGGAATCCTCGATTCATTGAATTATAGCAATTATATAATAATTATTTCTCGAACGCCTGCAGAAGCAGCAATATCGTCGATCCCTCAGGTCCTCCGGGCACAAGAAGTTCTAACCCCTACTTCGCCAGCCCCGTCACAACCGTATCCTCCCGGATCCGGTCAGCCTCCTTCGCAATATAGTCAAACTGCGCGATGCCATACGATGTTCCGCTTTCAACCAGACAGAACTCATCATTCTGCTCCAGCATGACGATCTTCCGGAAATCCGCGTACCCCTTGTTTGTGCAGTATACGCCTTCCAGCGATGCCGTATCCCCGATGGTATACCGTTCACTGGAATCCGGCATGACGAGAACATCTCCCTCCTGGAATTCGGATTTGTCTACATAAAACAGCGCCGGGGAATGCTCCGTCTCTTCCGTTTCTTCATACAGCTCTGCTTCAATATAATCTGTGACCAGGTTCCCCTCTTCATCCGTATATTCTTTCAGAAAATGTGCGGTTCCGTAACCGGTTTTATCGAACATATAAGCCGTCGGTATGGTATAGAATTCCTTGTGCGTGATGGCGGATACCGGTAGCTTCAGTCCGCTCTCGGTATTTGTCACAAGCTCGATATTGAGGAAACGGTCACTGCAGTACCGCACCATGCCTCGGTAGAGCTTGATCTGGACGAATTTTGACCCGTTCTGCTCCAGAAGGATGATGTCTCCGCGTTCCGTATTGCCGTCCTTGCTGAATTTGACCTTGACGGTGCTGCGGGTGGAAAGGCTGGCGTACTGACGGTCTGTTACGGGGATTACGACAGACCACACCTCATCGGTGACCAGACGGTACAGAGGGGTATCCACGGTGACGATGCCGTCCGTGCGCAGCTGCTCTTTCTGATAGGTGATATTCCGGAACAGGTCGTCATCAACAGCCTCTACCGTGAGATCCTCATATCCGTCCCTGGTATACACCACGATGCCGGCTGTGTCCGCTCGTGAAGAAATGCCTGTTACGTCTGTGGACACCGCATCTTCCAGGACTGTCGCATTCATGGCATATTTGTAATCGTATACAGAGAGAAAATTACTGGGTGTATAGGCTTTTACATAGCGGGAGGACAGATCGCGGAGCTGTTCCAGATCGCCGGACTGCAGAAGCTGGACGCCGGTTGTCTGCTGGGAACTGTTAAGACTGCAGACGACGCCGTCCTGCTTGATTCTGGCGCCATCGGGAACATAGTATTTCACATATCCGGAAGCCTGGGCGTTCACCAGATGTTCCTGTCTGACGGCGACGGCAGTGTAGGTTTCATTTCTTGACAGAGTGCCGGATGTAACCATATAGGGAGTCACACGCTTCGTCGTGACGGTAATCACCAGCAGAATGATCATATACAGAGCCAGTGCGCCAAAGATGATCGTGCCGATATTGATATTCCATTTTTGCTCGCTGCGTTTATTCACAATCACTCCATTGCCGCACAGAATCAGGAAAGGGCTGCCGCGCACCGCGATAGCCCTTTTCATCAAATGTATCTAAAACCACGGAAAAAGGAATCAGAGAGCGACAAGAATCTTCTCCTGAAGATCCGCACTGATCTCTTCCTTATCGAGAGAAATACTCAAAATAAAGTTAACATTGTACATCTTGCTGATGGTTTCCAGCTGCAGGATGCAGTCTTCAAACATTTCCGGCTTGTCTTCAAGATGGGCTAATTTCAGGAAACTGTCAAGATACATATCTTCAAGATCATGATCCTGAGAAATGATTCCGCAGATGAATCCGACAAATTCATCGCTGTTCTTTAACGGAAAAACAGATGCGTCAATAAGACGGATTCTGTTATTCAATTCATACATATGTTTTGAACTTTTATCCACATAGACGATATTGCCATTTGCTGTTTTGACCAGTGTATTGGCACTGTCCAGCAGATGTTTCGTCTTTCCTTTGCCTTTCCTTCCGACAATTAACTGAACCATGGCCGTTTTCCTCCTCGAGCATGTGATACAGAAATTAGTCCGCAGTATGTAAAAAATGAGAACTGCAGGAACCTCTGTTGACAGTTTAATTATAGATGAATTACATATAAAGTGCAAGCCTGAAAAAGCAGTGCCTGCACTGACGCTCATTCATCACTGTTTTTTCTTCTTTTTCTTCGAATGTTTTTCATCGACGCCGTACTCTCTCCAGGCGCGCCTGACGGCACGGTTTGACCTCTGTGCAACGCCTGTGCGGTTCAGCATGAGCAGCAGCAGAAGGATGATAATAGGAATAGCAAAGAACGGCGCAATGAATATGGCCTCTATCTGCATGGCGTCGGCCGTTACAAGTGCGTCACCCTGCGCGTTGGCTACACGGTGGCCGCGGACAAGAAGACGGTGTGTATTAATGCCATAGGGCGTACAGGTTATAAGGGTGCAGTAATCCTTTCCCTTTTTGATCTGAAGATCGGACAGATCCGTCGGCACCACAACGCGGATCTGATCAACCTGATAGGTCAGGGTGCGGTTCAGCACCGTCAGGGTAAAGGTATCGCCCTCGATTATCTTGTCCAGATCAGAGAAAAGCCTGGCAGAAGGCAGGCCTCTGTGCCCGGAAACAGAACAGTGCGATGACGGACCGCCCACAGGCAGACTGGTGCCTTCCAGATGACCGATGGCAACCTGCAGTACTTCGTCTTCAATGCCGTGATATACGGGAAGTTCAACGTGAATTTTCGGGATGCTGATGTATCCCATAATTCCGGTTGTGTTGACATTCAGCTGCTTCTTGTATTCAGCCTTCTGCTTGTCTGTCATCTTCCACTGCACACCGGTAAGCGCAAGTTTTCTGTTGTATTCGTCCGCCGCGTCCAGAATCTTTTCGTAGTCCGCTTTATCCAGATCAGCCACTGCTTCCATGTACGAAGAAACAGCCCTGGCCTGATGGAAGGAGTTCCACCAGTCGGAAAAAGTGGGATACAGCAGAAGTCCCAGACCTACGGCCGCTATCAGCACCAGGAGCAGTGTTGTTCTGTTTTTTTTCAGCCATTGCCGCATGATTGTTCTACTCCACTTTTCCGAAATCACGCAGCGGCCATACACAATATTCTATGCGGCCGACGATCTGCTCTTCGGCCACACAGCCAACTGCCGTGTTACGTGAGTCAATGGATACGCTTCGGTGATCGCCCATCACAAATACACGGGATTCGGGAACCTGATAGGGAAGGACGATATTACAGTCGCCGAATGCCTTTTCCGACACATAGGGCTCGTCAAGGAGGACATTGTTCACATAGACATTGCCTTCCTCGTCAATATCAACCCAGTCGCCGGAATTTGCGATCACTCGTTTTACCAGAATCTTATTGTTGTAATAGAACGCCACAACATCGCCGGTATGGAAATTGCTGCCCTTCAGAGACACAACAATATCCCCTTCTGTCAGAGCGGGATTCATGGAGGATCCGTAGATCTGCAGAACAGGAAGCAGAAGCACGGCAATCAGAACAGCCACAGCAGCCACGGTAACCAGCGTAAAAATGGTGTCCATCAGGGTATGACGGAAACGGCTGCGGTATTTCAGCTGGCCGGCCAGACGTTCCAGCTGTTTCCTGGTAGGCCTGTCTTCCGGGGCGATATGTACCCGGGCTTTTTTCTTCTTGGCACTGCTCATAATGTCTCCTCCGGTACAGCAGCAGATTCCGCTGTCTTTTCCTCTTCCGGAACATCAGCGGGCTCCGCTGTCTTTTCCGCTTCCTGCACGCCGGCAGACTCCGCTGCGTTTTTCTCCGCATCCGGTAACGTTTCCGCCTGCTCAGCAGCATTCTGCTCTCCGCTGAGGAAACGCTGAATCACTGCCTCCGCCAGGTTGGCGCGCTTCTCCGTCTCTTCCAGCCGCTTCTTCAGCTGCTCAATCTCTTTATCCTGTGCAATCATAATATCCAGCAGATCAATACGTTTCAGATATTTCAGTTCTTTATCTGTCATAACACCCTTCCTCACCCGATGTTTCTTTTTTTAAGAGTATAGCACTTTCTTCCGATTTGCACAATCTTTCATGGAAACTGCATAAAATTACGTGGAATTCACGATCAGCAGCAGCTCCAGCATATCGGAGTACAATTCTTCTTTAAACCAGCACCCCATGACAATAGCAATAAACGGGACCCCGTAGTTGTTCTGGACAGCCAGAGCCAGACACGAACCGGCTTCCGCCGTCGTACCGGTTTTACTGGTCAGGATCCGCACATTCCGCGGAAGCGTATAATTAGCTGTGATGAACTCATCCGTAGAATACTCAATAAAGCTCTTCTTCTGCCCGTTTTTATCTGTGTAATAGACCGTGACCTGCATCATCTGCGCCGCTTCATTGAAAGCCTGCATCTTATAAGCATGGTTCATCATCAGATACACATCATATGCCGTGGTATAGTGGTTCTCATCGTGAAGACCGTGCGGATTGACAAAATGCGTGCCGGTCATGCCCAGCTCAACAGCCCGGTTATTCATCATATCGACAAAATTATCCGTATTGCCGGCGACAACCCTGGCAATAGCCAGCGCAGCGTCATTGGCGGAATAGACGACCAGCAATTCAAACAGCTGCTGCATCGTAACGACGTCGCCCTCTTCCAGCTCGCTCATCTGGGCGTCATCATCCATGGCAAAATCAGACTTCTGCATCGTCACATACGAAGACATATCCGCATTCTCCAGCGCCAGGATAGCCGTCATGATTTTTGTCAGACTGGCAGGATAAATTCTGCGGTAGATATCATAGGCATAGATGGGTTCATTATCCTGCAGATTAAACAGCAGCGCGTTCTCATCCTCCCGCTCCAGATTAATCAGCTCCGTATTGAAATTCGCTTCCGAAACAACCAGATCCGCAGTATAGGGAACCGTTTTCTGCAGGGTAAAATCGGACAGCTGGGCGGCGCCGTTCATCTCCGTCAGACTGTACGGAACCGGCACATCCAGAAACCGCCGCTGACGGTTCCAGGACACGACATAGATACCGGAAAAAACAATGGCGGCAAGCAAAATGAAAATAAAAGCGCGCAGAATATAGACACGGCGCTTCCTCACCTCAGGATTCGGTTGTCTTTTCTTCTTCGACTTAGAACTCATTTGAGGACAAGTCCTTTCAAAAAAACGTGATACAATCAAATAAATGTTTAAAGGCACCTGCGTGTAAAACTATACAGCCAGTCCCCTGCGTCCTCCAAACCAGGGAAAAGAATGCTTTCCGAAATTCTCAAACAAACTTTTCACGAGAATTGATTTATAAACCAGCAAATAACTAATTAGGAAGCTGGGCCACATAATCGGTAAGCAGACGGAGTCCGACAGCAGAAATAAATGCAGGCCAATACACAGCCGGCAAGGAGGCAGGGCCTGCCCCGGTGGGACGCATTAAGCGAGCACGTGTTCGAGACCGGTCGAATCTTAGATGGTCACAGATACTTCTGTGAACATCTTAGATGAGCAGGCTCGAACCTGCGCAGCAAGCGGACAACGGGACAGGCCCTGCCTCCGCGCCGGCGTCCGTTATAGAAATCAGCCCCTACATCAGAATATTCTCCCGCAGTTTCTCCTGCTCATACGTCAGCCTCTCCTCTTTCCTGCGTCTCTGCAGGCTGACATTCAGGACAAGTCCCATCCCGATATACAGGCTCAGAAGGGACGTCAGTCCATAGCTGACAAAAGGAAGCGGCGTACCGGTATTCGGCAGCAGTCCGCTGGCGACGCCGATGTTAATAAAAGACTGTATCGCCACCAGGGATCCGAGTCCTGTGCAGATGATCCGGCCGCCCATGTTTCTTGCCCGGGCCGCCGCGCGCATACACATAAGCACAATGAGAAACAGCAGAAGGAGGATGGTCATGGTTCCCACAAATCCCAGCTCCTCTCCCGCTACGGCAAAAATAAAGTCATTCTGGATCTCTGCGATAAAGTTGCCTTTACTGGCGGACTGCGTCGTATTGTTCAGCCCTTTTCCCGTAAGCTGTCCGGAACCGATTGCCATGACAGAATTGTCCTGCTGCATGGCGGATTCGGAATACTCATCGTTTTCCGGCTCCAGAAACGTCATGACACGTTCTTTCTGGTAGTCATCCACGATAGGAAGATCTGTCTGCGTAATCAGATACAGCACGCCGGTGACAAGGGGAACTACAACCAGAAGCACAACCAGGATCCTGCGGTATGCCAGTCCGGCTGCAAAATACAGCATGCAGAAAATGGTGCCGATCGTGATGGTGTTTTTCAGGTCCGGCTGCACAAAAATCATGATCAGGGGAATGCCGATCAGGACAACCGCACGCAGGATCGTCGGCCATTCATTGACGACGGTCTCATTCATCTGGAAAAACGCGGCAAAAAACAAAATGATCAGTATCTTGGAGAGCTCCGTCGGCTGAAACTGCAGTCCTCCGATCTTAATCCACCGCTCGGCGCCGTGACTGGCGACGCCGTAGGCGATTACAAGCGTCAGGAGTCCCAGATTGATGACATAGATCGGCCAGTGAAAATGCAGGATCCAGTTGTAGTCTACCAGGGACAGCGGAATCATCAGCGCAATCCCTGCCAGAACACCGGCCAGCTGCCTGTTCTGCAGAGAGGGATCGGCAGATCCGACCAGCAGCACGCCCAGAGAACTCAGGGCGACCAGAAGCAGGATCAGGATGATATTATAATCACGTAATCGGTAGTATCTAATCATATCGTTCCTTTATCAGACGCGGCCAATAGCCGCCGACAGTTACAGGCTTCCGCTTTATGTATTCTTGCAGCCACAGGTCACATGCGGATGCAGTGAGCATGGTCACAGCCGTCAGTCATGCGTGACCGTCGTGTACATCTCGCTCTCATCGGCCCTGCCGAGAAGGATATCTTCCACAGGCAGCTGTTCAAAGTAATAATTCAGGACATCCTTGGCAACAAGCGAAGCATTTCTGGAAGTATAGCCAAAGGGAATTCTGACAGCATAGGCAATATCTTCGTGATACCGGTTGTGCGCTTCCGTAAAGCCGATGGCAAGCGAGTGGTCAGGACGGACCTTGGACTCCTGCGCGGTACCGGTCTTGGTGTATACATTCAGGGTAAATCCCTGCCAGGCCGAATCCGAAGCCGTCGCGGACCGCATGCCCTGCCAGATCAGATGCCACGTCTCCTGGCCGTAGTTCGACCGGGTGTGGACGACGGGATCCCGGGTGTCCGTCACATTGCCTTCCGAATCCGTAATGTGATCGATCAGGCTCAGGTCATAACAGGTGCCCCTGCTTGCCAGGGTATTGGCATAGCGCGCCAGCTGCGTCGTCGTAAACTGGTGTGTGCCCTGTCCGATTGCCGAGGGAATCGCAAGGTCATCGGATATATGGGAGTCCGTCTCCGGAATCTCAATGCCGGAAGCCGTTTCCAGACCGAAATCAGCTGAATACCGCTGCAGGAGGGACAGCTCCGTGCTCTGATGGTATTTTCCGTCTTCCGTTTCACCCAGGCTGTAGCCGACCTGACAGAAAAAGACGTTGCAGGAATGCTCCAGCGCTTCTGTGATTGTCAGTTCGCCGTGGCCGTCCAGGTACCAGCAGTGCACCTGATCGCCCTCATCCAGGAAGCCGGCGCCGAACACACCGGTACACAGGACTGTAGAACTGCGGTCTATTACCTTCTCTTCCAGTCCGGCAGCCGCCACAACCGGCTTATAGGTGGATCCGGGAGCTGTCAGCTGCTGCGTGGCCTTGTTGTAGAACGGAGAAGCCCGGTCAACTGTCAGTTCATAATAATAATCCGTATCCATATTGTTGACAAGCCGTGTATTGTCATACCCGGGGTAGGTGACGCAGGCCCGGACTTTGCCGGTTTCCGGATCGGTAATCACGATCGAACCGGCACACGGATCCAGCGCAAGCTGCGCGGGTGTGATCTCCAGATGGGTGATCTTATCGCGGATCGCATCAGAGGGCGTTATTTCCCGGGACCGGAACTGCTGGTAGATCTCGTCATTTTTGTCGAGAACGCCCTGATCGTACAGCAGCTGAATGACATCAAAAGGAAGCAGTCTGTCATGCTGGAGCATATAGCGGATCAGCACTTTGTCAAATCCGGAATCGTCCGGAAGATGCTCCTGTATATAATCAATGACTGCCTGATAAATCTCGTCACCCGTCAGGTAATCCGTCTCCTGCTCAGGGAGACGGGCCATATCCACCCAGTTTTCGTTAACGGCATGCAGCAGGAATGTGCGCATACTGACAGAACCTTCTGTGATGAAGGCCTGATACGTCTCATCCGACAGATTGATCCGGGAGGCATCCAGGATATTGCTGCCGCTCGTCAGGAACTGCGACCGGATATACGAGATATACTGCTGGTGCTCCTCAGACAGGTCATTAAACGAGGCGGCCGTCGGATTGTTCAGCTCCGCCTCCAGCCAGCTGCTGATCTCAGAGCGGAATTCATCCAGAGCGGCAGACACCTTTTTTTCTGTTTCCGTGGCATCCGCCTCCTGAAAATGAGCGATGTCCAGGACATTATTGTTGAACAGCGCGTTATACACATCATAGACAGGTATGGGGAGCATCTGGTCATCTTCCAGAGCCAGTTTGTCCACCCATTTGTCCTCTACGATATTCTGTGTGAGAATACCGGCAATCCTCTGTTCCAGAATCTGGTAGCAGGCAGACTGCAGTTCCGTGTCGATGCTCAGATAGACGTCCTGGCCCTGCTTCGGCTCAACGCGTCTGCGGATGTCCAGCACACGGCCCAGATTATCCACGACCACTTCTTCCCAGCCGTCCGTGCCCTGCAGGGTCATCTCCAGTGTCTGCTCAATGCCGGCTTTGCCTATGATAGAGGTGTTGGAGTATCTGCTGTCAACGGTCTGGAGGTCTTCCAGCTCTTCCTGCGAAGGCTGGCCGGTATAGCCGATGATCGGGCCCATGTCCAGAGAGGTGGTATAGATGCGGCTGTAGTCATCAATGACGTTGACGCCAATCATATTGGCCGTGTTCTCCAGAACGGCGGCAACCGTCTCATCACTGACATTCCGGGCAACCGTCACCGGCATATAGCGCTGGAAACTGACCAGACTGAGCTGCCAGCGCACATTGATGATGTGCAGGACGGCAGCCGGGTCCAGCTCGCGAGGCATGTCATATGCAGCCAGTTCCTCGTCTGTAAAAGGCACCTCCGTATAGACCAGCCCGAAACGGTCTTCCGAGGAAAGATCGGCAATAATCTGTTCTGGTGTCGCGAAACGCTCTCTCTCCTTCAGCTCGTCAACGGTCCGGTAGCCATACACATCGGCCCGGAAGCGGTTGATGGCCGTCTCATTCTCCGTATTGAAACGGTAATTCCCGTAATCATCCAGAATGATCCTGAAATCTCCGGCCAGAGTGTCACCGCGCGCCAGGATCATCTCTGTCAGGTGATAGATTTCACTGTTCAGTGAAAGGTTTTTTTCGCGCATAGTCTCATAGCTGCCGCTGTCCTCTATAGTGACGGACTTCGTCAGCTCATTATAGGCCAGCAGATTGCCGTTGACGTCATATATATTGCCGCGGGTACTCTTCACCGTACGGGTCCGCGTTGTTTTCACGGAGAAGTTTTCCATATACTCCTCTCCGCTGATAATCTGCAGATTGAACATTCGCATAGACAGCACAGCCGTCATGCCCACAAAAATCAGCGTAAGAAGAAGTGTGCGGTTGGCAAAAAATGCCTGAATGGCATGAATTATCTTCTTAACCAAGGCGACTGTTCTTCCTCCAGTTCATATGCGGCCAGCCGACGGTTGACCACATAGTAGATCCTGTAAAACAGAATGGTAAAAATAACAGTGGCGATCATCTCCGGCAGAATGACACTGCGCAGATAGACCTGAAAATCAAGGCGCCTGTGCAGGGCAAAATCAGCCAGGAAAAATAGCAGATGATAAGCCAGGTCGGCCGTCCCCGCAAACAGCATGGGGAGCTTGATGTCTTCATCAAAGAAAACATTGTAGAGACCGCCCGTCAGGAATCCGGCATACATGAAAACCAGTGCGCTGAACCCAAACAGGTTTGTAAAAAAGATGTCCAGGAGCAGGCCTGAAAAAAAACCGGTCAGGATGCCTGCCTGTCTGCCGCGCATGAAGCCCATGGACACCGTCAGGATCAGGAGCAGGTTCGGCACGCCGGGCAGGGAAAACATGGGCAGCAGACTCGTCTGGATGACGAATGTCAGGATGATCAGGACTGCGGTTATGATCTGCCTGCGCATGGCGGCCTCCTTTCTGCGGATTTATTTTGCAACACGAAATGAATTGGCAGTAGTTTGTATTTTGGGGAACGGTCGCCGGCAGTGACGGCAATACCGTCTGTCCCTCAAGTCCTCCGGGCACAGGAAGTTCTAACCTTCCCGCCGTTCCCTTCATTGCCGGAAGGGGCTGAAGGCGTTCTCACTTCATGGTCTGTGCGAAAAACCGGCTTTTGCGCTGTGAGCCGCCGTTCACTGTCGGGAACTGTGGGAAGCCAAGAACTTCCATGTACCCTCCGGAATTCGGGATCGCCGGCATTGCGGTCACTGCCGGCTGGAATCTCTCCTGATAAACAGCTGAGCGGGACGAGGGTTCATACTAAACAGCA
>CADBNA010000136.1 GCA_902795835.1 uncultured Lachnospiraceae bacterium
CAGGTTTTCGGTTTGGAAAAAGAGGCTTCTTCCCAGTCATGTCCCGGTGCCTCAACTGTCTCCTGCGGCACCAGAACCTCGCCGCAGACCTCGCAGTGAGAGCCTTCCGTCAGCCCGCTTTCCGTACACGTGGGCTCCACTGCCTCATCAATAACCTCTGTGTGCCCGAGAGCTTCAATTGTCTCCTGCGGCACCAGAACCTCGCCGCAGACCTCACAGTGAGAGCCTTCCGTCAGCCCTGTCTCCGTGCATGTGGGCTCCACTGCCTCATCGACAGCTTCCGTGTGCCCGAGAGCTTCCCCCTCCGTTTTTCCGCAGACGCTGCAGGTGGACGGCTCCGTACAGGTGGCCGGGAGCATGTCATGTCGCAGATGGCAGCCTGAGAAGGTGCCCAGCATCCCGACAGCAAGAATGAATACTGCAAGTTTTTTCATAACAGCGTGTCTCCTTTCTCTGCCCCGCAGGGACAGGTTCCGTGGCTTCACAACTTATCTGGAAGTGCATATGACTGCACGTATGATATTCGAAGCACAGTACTGCAGATCTGCCAGGGTGATGCAGAAACCGTCCGTCTCCCTGCCGGTCCGCACGGCTTCTTCGATATCATCCACGTTTTTCTGACAGCCGGGCATCTGCAGATCATTTCCGGCATAAATGCATCCGACTGAAGAGGAAATGGGATATATCACTGTCCTGCTGCCTGTCAGGTCGGGCTGGTCCTGCGAGGTAAACCAGTCTGTCATAATCACACCCTCGTAGCCCCATTCATCCCTCACTGCTGACTGCAGCAGATCCCTGTGATTTGCGGTATGGATACCATTGAGAAGATTGTAGCTGGTCATTATTGCGAGCGGTTGAGACCTGGTGACAGCAATCTCAAAACCCCTGAGATAAATTTCCCGCAGGGCGCGCTCGCTGACATGAGAGTTTGTAAAATAACGGTTTTCCTCCTGGTTGTTTACCGCCAGGTGTTTGATGGTCGTGCCTTTTCCCGGGATGCTCTGGACGCCGTTTGTGATGGCTGCCGCAGCCATTCCGCTGATCAGCGGATCCTCGGAAAAATATTCAAAATTCCGTCCGCACAGCGGATTTCTGTGGATGTTCAGCGCCGGCGCCAGCCACAGGTCAACGCCAAACTGCTCCATCTCCCGGCCGATCATGGCCCCCGTCTGCTCCAGCAGCGGCATATTCCATGACTGCGCGAGCGACCATCCTACGGGAATGGCGGTACAGTACTGGTAGCAGGTGACGGCATTCTCGACCGCACTTTCGGAGTCAAACGGCTGATACATGTCACCCAGGATCTCACCGCCGGGCAGGATGGTTCCGTCCGGAGCGGTTTTGAAAACAGGCTGCAGGCGCAGACCGGCCGGGCCGTCTGCCATAATTATATTCCCGGCGCCCCGCGCCGCTTTGATCACGGCGCTGGTATCGCCTGCGGCGCCAGGCACCTCGCAGGGCACTCCTCCGACCACGGCTCCGCCGCTTCCGCGCATCGTGCCGACACACAGTTCCGCCATTTCTTCAATTGTCAGCTGCGACACCAGCTCTTCCATGGAGCAGGATCCGTTTTTTATGTCTTCCACAGTCAGCGTACGGTCTCCGGCGCCTTCCGGAAACGGTTTCCGCTCTCCTGTGTATTCTGCCGTTACAGTTGAAACAGCTGACCTGTCCAGAGCCATTCTGGGTACAGAGGCATCTGCAGGCACCGGTGCCAGGCCGGGCGGGGCTATTTCCTGCACGGGGTCGGAATCCCGGAAAAGATTCCGGAGTTTTTTTACCGGAACCGTTTCATCCAGCGTCAGAACAGCAGCCGGCTGCGTATCCCGTGAATTCTTTCCGATGCGCAGGACATATTCGCCGGCTTCCAGCACCCATGCGGCGCATTCCTCACTGTAGGATGCCATCTCGTCTGCCGGGAAGCGGATCCGGACAGTTTCCTCTTCACCGGGGGCAAGCAGTCCGGTCTTTGCAAAGCCGACCAGCACCTGCATCGGCTTTGGGAGCTTTCCCGCAGGGGGCGTGCAGTAAACCTGCACGACTTCTCTGCCGGAACAGACGGCACCGGTGTTTTTCACCGATGCGGAGATACAGACTGTGTCCCCGTCCACTTCCGCGCTCCCGCAGGAAACGGCAAAATCCGTATAGGACATGCCGTAGCCGAAGGGATACAAAGGCTCCACATCAAAGGAATCAAAATAGCGGTAGCCTACATAGATCCCCTCCGTATAATACTCGTCATCCACATTTCCGTCATTCAGACTGAAACCGGCAGAAGACGGATAATCATCGTAGTGCTGTGCCCATGTATCCGTCAGCCTCCCGGAAGGAGCAGTCTCTCCCGTGATGACATCCGCCAGGGCATCTCCCCCGGCAGACCCCAGCTGTCCCATCAAAAGCACTGCATTGATCCCGGGTATGTCCTTTACTTCGGACATGTCCATGACACCGCCCGTATTCAGCACCAGAATCAGCCGCGCATATGCGGATCCCAGCTGCTTCAGCAGAGCCTTCTCCTCCTCATAGAGGAGATAATCGCCCCGCCGGTTCCGGCGGTCGGCACCCTCTCCCGATGTGCGGGAAATAACAAGAACCGCCGTATCTGTCTCTGAAGCAGTGATGTCTTTTTCCGTGACAGGGACAGGAGGAATTACCTGGAACGGATGGGAAAAGTAAGCCAGAAATTCACTGATTCCCTGTTCCCGGGCATAACGGGGCGCCCAATCGAAATAATCCCGCCGCGTCTGCTTATACCCGGCGTCCTGCCGGTCCAGCCAGTCTCCCGTAGTGATGCGGAAGCCTGCATTTTTCAGTCCCTGTTCAACACTGACGCTGAC
>CADBNA010000137.1 GCA_902795835.1 uncultured Lachnospiraceae bacterium
GTGCCGTCGTCATACGTACCGTCGCTGTAGGTGCCGTCGTCATACGTACCGTCGCTGTAGGTGCCGTCGTCATATGCGCCGGTATTGTAGGCGATGCTGTCAATAATGCCGTCACCGTCCAGATCCACACCGCCGTCCAGAATGCCGTCGCCGTCCAGATCCCAGACCGTGTCAATGTAGCCGTCACCGTCCCTGTCCCAGGTACTGTCCAGATAACCGTCGCCGTCTGCATCCACACCTTCGTCCAGAATGCCGTCTCCATCCGCATCCGTGCCTTCCGGAATTCCGTCACCGTCCAGGTCCACGCTGCTGTCCGTGCTGTTTCCCACGGGCTGAAGGGAGTTTTCTTCCGGGGGCGGCGCCGCATAGCTCCCGACAAGCCGGCTCTGAATAAATATATTCTCCCTCAGGGCATCTTCATTTTCGGGATAAAGCTTCAGAAAGCTCTCCATCCTGGCAGCAGCCGTCTCAAAATCCAGTTTGCATTCATAGGCAACAATCTCATTGAAACGCAGCGCTTCTTTCACATTTCCGTTCAGCGTTGCCATACCGCTCTTGATATAATTGATGGCCTCATCGTACTGGTTTTCATAGAGAGCGCAGAGCGCCAGGCCGTTATAGCCTACTCCCTGCGTCGCCTCAGCGGAAGCGCCTTCCAGAAAGAGCGCCCTGGCTTTTTCCACGTCATCTTCTTCCAGATACACCCTGCCGAGCAGCGTAAGGGCACCGGAGACATCCTCCTTCACTGCCCGTTCCAGGTATGTCTTTGCCTGCGCATAATCGCCCAGCACATA
Source organism: uncultured Lachnospiraceae bacterium (assembly GCA_902795835.1). The sequence goes on from CADBNA010000137.1 coordinate 795, forward strand.
GCTGATTCTCCCGAGTTCATAGTATTCTTCCGGGGAAGAAGGCTTTTTTTTCATTCCTTCCTTCAGAAAGGCAGCGCCGTCCGCCTGCCTGTTGTTAGAAGTATAGACCTCATAGATCTGCAGATAGACCTCATAGTCACTGTCTCTCTCGACAGCTTTCCGGAAGTCCTGCCCGGCCTGGCCGAATTTGCCTTCTTCCGCATAAAGCTTTCCGCGGAGCAGATATGCCCTTCCGGAATTCTTCCCGTCCAGCAGACGGTTGTAGTTGCTCATGGCCCTGTCAGGCTGGCCGGACCGATGGTAGGCTTCCGCCTGGTAAAAGAGAATATCCTCCCGGAATTCCGTACTGTTTTTATAGGAAGGGATCTCTTCCAGCGCCATGTTAAAGTACTCGATCGCGTCCTCATACCGCTCCTGGCGGACAGCAATAATCCCCTGACCGCGATGCCCCTCGGCAGCTCTGCCGTCCACATCGATGGCGGTCCGGAACAGCGTATCCGCAGTCGTGTAATCACCGGTTCTGAGCGCCTCTATCCCGTCTTCATACGAGGTGGGCGCAGTGCCGCGGGAGCAGGCAGACAGAAACGCCGCCGACAGTGCCGCCGCGCAGAAAAATGCTGTTCTTATTTTTTTAAATCTCATGCCCGTCACTGTCCTGCACAGCTCCTTCATTATCTCATCCGCTGCCGGCTCTGTTTTTATCCCTGCGTACCGCTCTGCGCCAGTTTTGCGCTCTGATCTGCCGCAGTCAGCGCGTCGATCAGTTCATCCAGATCCCCGTTCATAACGGCGTCTATCCTGTGCACTGTCAGGTGGATTCTGTGATCCGTCACACGGCCCTGGGGGAAATTATAGGTCCGGATCTTCTCGGAACGGTCCCCTGTTCCGATCTGGCTCCTTCTGGCCTCCGCCTCCTCGTCATGCCGCTTCTGCAGCTCCAGGTCATACAGTTTTGAGCGGAGAAGCGCCCATGCCTTTGCTTTATTCTGAATCTGCGATTTTTCCGTCTGGGAGTATATGACAATCCCTGTGGGGTAGTGCGTAAGCCGAACAGCCGAATCCGTTGTATTCACGCACTGTCCGCCGTTGCCTGATGCCCTCATGACGTCAATGCGGACATCCTTGTCCGGAATTTCGATGGAAATATCCTCTGTCACTTCCGGCATAACGGCAACCGTGATGGTAGACGTATGGATGCGTCCTCCCGACTCTGTCTCCGGCACCCTCTGCACGCGGTGCACACCGCTCTCATACTTCAGCCGCGACCAGGCGCCCCTGCCGTTAATCATAAAGCTGCACTCTTTAAAGCCCCCCAGCCCGTTCTCGTTTACATTGATCAGGTCCGTGCGCCAGCGGCGGCTTTCCGCATACCGCACATACATGCGGTATATTTCCGATGCAAAGAGCGCCGCTTCATCGCCCCCGGCCCCTGCCCGGATCTCCATGATTACGTTTTTCTCATCGTTCGGATCCTTCGGCAGCAGCAGAATCCGGATTTGCTGCGCCAGCTCCTCTTCCTGTTTTTTTGCGGAAGAAAGCTCTTCTTTCAGCATTTCGCGCATTTCCGGATCCTCTTCTCCGGACAGAAGTTCTGTGCTCTCTTCCATAACCTGGCAATTCTTCTTCCAGGCAGTATAGGCATCTACCACCGGCTGCAGTTCAGCCTGTTCCTTCATGAGCTTCTGCATCCGCGCCGGGTCTCCGGCAGTATCCGGTTCGCCCAGCATGCGCAGAATTTCCTCCTGCCTGTGCAGAACGTCCTCCAGTTTTTCAAACATATCTGTTCCTCCCGGCCGCGACGCGGTCAAGACCGGACATGTCCCGTATGATCGACGTCTCCGTATAGCCTTCTCTTTCCAGAAGAGCCAGAACAGCCTCTCCCTGGTCACAGCCGATTTCCGCCAGAAGCCATCCGCCGGGAACCAGATACGCAGGGGCTTCCCGGATGATTCTGCGCAGCAGCAGCAGTCCGTCATCTCCGCCGTCCAGCGCCAGATGCGGCTCGTAGCAGCGCACTTCCGGCTCCAGATCCGGAATGACGCCGGATGCTATATAAGGCGGATTCGTCACAATCATGTCGTATGTTTCCGTCACATTTTCAAACAGGTCGCTGCAGATCCATTCCGCCTGCAGCCCCATGCGCTTCTGGTTCTCTGCCGCGACGGCAAGCGCCGCAGGGGAAA
>CADBNA010000138.1 GCA_902795835.1 uncultured Lachnospiraceae bacterium
ACCTGTCTGGCGGAATTGGCTCCGATACCTGCCTGGAAGTGTGTTCCGAAAATCACCTCATCTACCTGATCCGGAGAGATATTGGCACGGCGAAGGGCTTCCTTCGCGCAGGCCGCACCGAGTTCCGGGCAGTTGATTCCGGAAAGCGTCCCGCCGAATTTTCCGGTGGCCGTCCTGGCCGCGCTCACAACGACCGGTGTGTGCTGGTCATCAAACTTTCTGATGTTGTTCTCGCTCATGTTTTTTCCTCCATTGAATCCTTTGTCCTGTTTCTGTTCAAGGGGTTGCATTGGTTTTCATTTTGTGCTGCTGTTTTTATGACAGACAGCTTTTGCCAGCAAATATTACCTGCTATAATATCAAGCAAACAGCGTGCCAAACCCCGATAAACGGGCGCGATGACTTTCGAGCCCGGCCCTGGGATGCGGCATGAAATCCGGCATGCCAACTGGCATACGGAATGCTCATTACAGAAATGACAAGTCCGGAACGGGAGGAAATCTATGTCTGCCGAAAACCATGTGTCAACTGAAGCCGGATCCGGCAAAAATCTCCTGCCTGTCGCACTGAAGTACTGCGGCGGCTGCAACCCGACGTATGAGAGAAGTCACATCGTCCGCAATATCCGCAGGGACCTGCCGGACCTGATTATGGAGGCCTGGCGCCCGGAAGGGCATTATGGCTATGCGCTTCTGATCTGCGGCTGTTTTCAGTCATGTCTGCATTTTACCTGTGACAATGCCGAAAACGGTATCCTTGAAATCCACCGGGAGGAGGACTACCATGCCATCTATGAACGTCTTGCTGCTTATGCAGCTTCTGCCGGAGCCGGGCAGAACGGACCGCAGCAGGCCGGTTGAATTAACGCCCTGTGACAAAGCCGCTCTTTTCTGCGCATCCCGGCTGCGGAAGCAGAACCCGTCGGTTCATCTGACCGCTGCAGTTGTCGCCGCACCCCCTGTCTGCCCGGATGCCGCGGCAGTGTCCATTCTCAGAAACGCGCTGGCACTGGGGGCGGACAGAGGTCTCATTGTCAGAAGTCCTGCCGTGATCCCCGGCCCTGATTTCGGAAACGGTCTTCTCCAGACGGTCGGACAACACACCGGGACACGTTTTTCCGTGATCCTGACAGGTTTTCACATGCGCCCGGCTGTCACAGATACCGCTGCCGCACAGCAGGGATTTTCCTGGTCCGGCAATGCGGCGGATCTCTCTCTGGTCCCGGCATCACATGAGAAATCAATCAGACCGGAAGAAGGGATGCCGGTCAGTGCAGAAGTTCTGGTCAAAAAGGGTGAACAGCTTTTCTCTCAAAAGCATTCCCTCCCGCTGCTGGCAGAAATCGTCCGTTCGGACATCCCGCCTTCACAGCCGACCTTTCTGGAAATTGCCGAAGCCAATCAGCTGCCGGTCGAAACTATTTCGTACGACAGCAGCCTGTCCGATGAGGCCCCTGCGGCTTTCCCGCTGATTTTTGACACAAAAAAAACGGCTCCCTCACAGATTGCCGCTGATGTTCTGGCCGTTCTGCGTGAGAACCGTCTGGTTCCTTCTGATTCTGTTTCTGATTCTGCTGTCGGAGCTCCTGGCGTGTCCGGAGAACAGTCCCTGCTTCCCGGCGATGACAATAAACGATCCCCTTCCAATCCGCTTGTATGGGCTGACCGCATCGTTTCGGTCGGAAGGGGATCTATCGGACCGGACGGATCTGCAGACAGAACCGTTCAGCTGGCACAGACACTTGCCGGCTGTCTGGGCGCATCTTTCGGATCTTCAAAGGCGGCTGTTGATCTGGGCATCATGCCTGCCTTCTGTCAGGTCGGCAAGACCAGCAGCATTGTGAACCCAGATCTGTATGTTGCCTGCGGAATCTCGGGATCCATACAGCATCAGGACGGCATGCGGCAGTCCCGCTTCATCGTGGCAGTCAATTCGGATCCTGCCGCACCCATCTTCCGCATTGCCGATATCTGCATCCTCGGGGATCTGGAAGAAGTACTGACAGCGTTTGTCTCCGCTGCCAGAGAACAGAAGAGCTTCTTTACCCCATCAGGCCTCGCAGTTCCTGAATCATCTCCTCGTCCTTCAGACGGAACTTGACTTCCACGCGGCGGGAGGCGTCGTCGTCGACGTTGCCCTCGCTGTCAAAGACCGGGTGCCTCATGGAATTGCCGCTTACGGTCAGGAGTCTCTCCAGCGCGCTGATGTCCTGCTCACTCAGGAATTCCTCTTTTGTCGCCATGAGGAACTGTCCCACGGAAAGAGACCGCTGCTGCGAAAGCTCCATATTGTACTCATAGGAACCCAGCGTATCCGTGTATCCGGCTATTATAATCTCGGCAACATTGTCTTCATACTTATCAGAGAGAAGGACTCCCAGATAGACCGGCAGGACCTGGCGGAGCACTTCCTGGCCCTCTTCGGATAACTCTGCCGAGTCATAGGCAAATATGACATTGGAATCCAGCGTCAGTGCGCCCGTCTGCTGATCGATCTGTACACTGATACTGTTTTCCGAAAACTCTTTCTGCAGTGCCTCAATCACCTCGGCCTTTACACCGATGATCCGGTCAATCTGCGCCTGCTTGTCCGCCAGCAGCTGTGTCTTGGAAGCGATCTCCTCTTCCTGGGAGGTCAGAAGAACCCGCTGTTCTTCCAGCTGCGCCTGCTGGGACTCCAGGGCTGCCTGCTGCTGCCCGAGTGTGGCCTGCTGGGACTCCAGTGTGGCCTGTTTGTCCGCCAGGATCCTGGCCTGTTCCTCCAGCGCGCTCTGCAGTTCGTCCAGCGTCAGATTCTGTGCCTCCAGCTTCTTTTTCTGCTCTTCCAGAAGAGCGTCCTGTTCATCAAGTTCTGTCTGTTTTTCCGCCATCGCGGATGCGTATTCGTCTTCCAGCCGGAGTCTCTGCTGCTGTTCCGCCAGCTTTTCCACGTAATTTTTCTGGGCCTGGAACAGGGTTACACACATGATGAGCACGAAAAGAAGCAGGACACCGGCCATCATGTCGGAATAAGAACGCCAGATATTGTTTCCCCCGCTCTCCCTGTGACGCCGTTTCGGTTTCGCCATAGTCTGTTTCCTCCTGCGTATTCTCTGTCAGTCCGGTTCGGCGTATCAGAACCATCTGGATTTTTTGGCAGTCCGCTCATTCAGCTCATCCAGTTCTTCTTTGATGCCGTCCAGCTTCTCTCCCTGCCGTTCTTCGGACTGTCGGATCATGCTTCCGGTCTGTTTCAGGATCCGCTGTTCAGATTCCTTGCTGACCCGCGCGGACATGCCGGGATACAGAACAATCCGCTTGCCGTCCGTGCCGGCCACCTGGATCTGGGAAAATACGTCACGGATCTCCTCCAGCGATGCATTCATAGACGCCTGGGTTGCCTGCATCTCCTTCAGCCTTGTCTGGGAATCCTCCAGCACCTTTTCATTCTGGCGGTATACAAGGGTGATGGCAGACAGGACTTTCTCCGTTTCGGCATTCGTCTCTTTAAAACGCCCGTAGGCTTCGGCTGCCTCTTTCAGGTAATTCTGCATAGTCTGGTTGCAGGCCACCCAGAAGCGTGCGGATTCCTGCTCGGATCTGGACAGATTGGCAAGGGTCTCCTCCTGGATTTTCGCATAGCTGTTGATAATCTGCTCTGTCTGTCCGCTCAGCTGGCCGACACAGTCTTTCATTTCCGCCTGCATGGCTGCAATATCCGCCACTGCCGCACGCATGCTGGCCTCATCCTGCTCGAAGGCCGCGCGCATCTCTTCCGTAATCTGCTGGCAGAGCTGCTGCGAGTAAATCATATTGCGGTTGGTCATATCGCTGAGCGTATTGATCGTCTCTCCGAAGCGCTCAAATTCCATGGAAAAGGACGAATGCATCTCTTGTACGAAAGCATTTACAATATCCTGCAAAAACAGCTGCTGGTTTGTGCTGATCGACGTCATCATGCTGCCCAGCTGATTATTGATCCGCTCCAGGGTCGGGGCCATATTGGCGGCAAAGCCATGGGCGACCTGGTCTGAAAACTCCCGGGTCAGCGACCGCATGAGTTCGTTCTGCTCTTTCTGGTTGCTGATCAGGCGGTTCTGCGCCTCCATCTCGGCAGAAGGAACGAGGCGGGTATGGAAGCGGTCCAGAAACAGATGGAGGGCATCGTTCATCTTCTGATACCCTGTCCGGAGGCTGTAAGAGCATACCAGTGACAGGATCAGACCGTAGATGGAAGTCATAAAGGCGAC